>JAICSR010000020.1 GCA_025936795.1 Ktedonobacterales bacterium
AGTGGAAAGCGCAGTACCGCCAAGGTTGGGTACGCCCGTGGATGAACCCTCATCCCGTCTATTTGACCGTAGTGAAGAATAGCGCGAACCTGCGCCAGACATCAAATGCTGGCGCAGGTCGCACGCCGATAGGCGCAGTCTACAACTGCTCGACGGGTCCGCTCGGCCCCTGCTCTGCGGACGTATCCGGCCCCTCAGATGGGCCATCCGCCTGCGAGCCGCCGCGCGTTTCGCCGCGCGTTTCGCCGCGCGACTCGCCAACGAACGCTTCGAGTTCCGCGCGTGTCCGCTCGACAATCGCGCGCAACTGGGCGATGCGCTCAGGCTGGTTGATGGACTCGCGGCCCGCCATCAGGAACAGGCGGCCAAGTTCGCGCGCCTGCCGCGCCAACTCATGCGCTTCGGGCTGGGCGCGCCAGTCGAAGCCAGGGCCGAAACCAGGGCCGAAGCCTGGGCCGCCTCGGCCACGACCACCCCAGCCCCACGGTCCACCACGCGGTGGCGGCGGTGGCCCTTCTGGCCGGTCATGGTGGCGCGGCCCATGATGCTCATGCTCATGTTCGTGCCATGGCCCATGCCTGCCGGGGCCAAACCCGCGCTCGAAGTCTGGCCCAAAATCTGGGCCGAGGCCGGGGCCACTCTCGCGCGAGCCGCGCCGTTCAGCCGCCTCAGCCAGGGCGCGCCGCCCCTCATCAGTGATCGTGTAGACTTTCTTGCCTTCTTGCGTCTCGCTCGACGCCCAGCCACGATCTTCGAGCATTTGCAGCGTGGGGTAGATAGCCCCGGCGCTGGGAGCGTAGAACCCGCCCATGCGCTCCTGAAGGTCTTTCATCATCTCATACCCGTGCTTCGGGTGTTCTTGCAGCAGATCGAGCAGCGCATACTTCAAGTAGCCGCGCTCGAACATGCGGGGGCCTTGACCGCCCCCAAAGGGAAATCGTCGTCCCATCTCTGGATACCATCCTCTCGGTCCGCGTGGCTGACTCCAAAACTCTGGTCGCCCCCACGCATGCATCGGGCCGCGTCGTGGGCCAAACCCAAATCCGCCGCGCCCACATCGTGGACCCTGCCAGGGTCCCTCTTGCCACGGAGCCTGCCACGGAGCCTGCCGGGGAGCCTGGCGCGGCCCGAACCACTGCCTGCTCGCCACTGGCCCTCGATCCATCCACTCGTCCATTGCTCTGCTCCTCTGCGCGAAACGGTTTCGCGCTTGCCTACACTTCGCTATATCAAGATATATCTTATTGGACGATGGATGTCAAGACTTTGTAGAATATTCTATATACGTGGCCCAGCGCCGCCGAGTGACGCCAGGGACAACGAAACGCCGCGATGCCCACACTGATGGACATCGCGGCGCTTGGGAAGGCGCTGAATGACGCGGATCAATCGCTTTGTATCTGATTGTAGACTGCCAGCCAGTTCGTGGCGATCTCCTCCTGCGCCTTCGTCAGATCGAGCGCGCCAGAGCACACCTGCGAGTGCAGGTAGTTCTCCACCTGATCTTTCTGGTGGAAACCTGGCGTCGGGCTGGCTAGCTCCGGCCAGAGATTCGCGATGTCATTCGAGCCGCCCAATTCCAGGCTGATGAGGTGATCCACCTCATATTGGCCGGAGACATGGCTGGCGATGCCATACTCCGCATAGGCCTGATTCTTCTCGCTGGTCGGCACATTGCGCACCGAACTCGAGTAGCCAGAGGTGCAGATCTCGCTGACCGTGGCGCTCGCGAAGATTGCGCCGGGCGTACAGGCGCTATCGGGCAGCCCATCGTGCGCCTGGCAGCCTGAGGTCTTCGTCTGCACGCCAAACTGAGGCGCGCCAGAGACGCCGCCAGACGTCGTCGCGCCCGTATCGCATGCGCTCAACGCCACCACCAACGTCAGCGCAAGGCCGATCACCCCGAACCATCTGCGCCCCGGTTTGCCACTCGCCATACTGCCTGGCCCCTCCACAAAAGTACCGCAACACCACCACGCGGCCTCTGCGCCCGATGTCAGGCGCGCAACACCACCGCGCACGCTCATTCCGACTGCAAGACAACCCAGGCGTTCTCGAAGCGCCGCTGCGCCAGATCGTCGCGACGAATCCAGAAATACAGCATACCCGCATTCGCCCACTGCATACCAATGCTCTGGTCGGAATCTACCTGGAGCAACAGTATCCAGTCGTTCGCGCCAGGTGTCAACTGCGCCACCCGCGCAGGCGTGGCGTTCGGGTCAGCCACACCGTTCGCCGCGAGCTGACACTCCAGCCGCATGTCGTCCTGAATCGTATCAGGATGCCCCAGCAGGCGATGAATCGGATGCTTCTCGGCGCCGGTCAACTGTTGGAGCGCGTCGTCGTAGCGTTGCTGGTCGGTGTCACTCCACGGGAGGGACGCAATCTCCAGATTCGGCTGGAGTGGCAGCGTCACCTCGTCGCGCATGCTGACCGAGCAGACACGCGCGCGACCCTCGGCAGGCAGGCTGGACGGCAGGTCCACGCGCTGGAGCGCCGTCGCAGGCTGCTCGAAATAGGCGACCTTAAACCCCGCGCGGTCATTGGGATCGGCGCCAAATGTCTGCTGCGAACTGTCGTAGAAAAAGGAGAGCAGGCCTTGCGCTGGCAGCAGCCCAGCCGTATCGAAGGCGCGCGCATCGGCGAGCTGAATCTGCGCCACGAATTCCATCGGCGCGCCCTTGAGCGCTGGCCATGCGGTTCCTGCTGGCAGGTCGGGCATGCCGCCGAGCTTGGACTGCCCTGGCTGAATCGCCCGCTCGTACGATGGGTTCGTGATCAGGCGAATGGACGTGAGCATGAGCTTATCGAGCGCTGGACTGAGCTGCTGAAGGCCTGACTGTTGCAGCGTGGTGGCAATCGTCGCCTTGTCCATGATGTGCGACTTCCCCTCTGAGCGTGCCTGCGCCGGTCCAAGCGGGTCTGCGTAAACAACAGACGCGGCGCGGCGGAGGCATATCCCTCTACCACGCCGCGCCTCGACGGTCACAGCCAACACCATCAGGCGTCGGCGGATGACTACGAGTTGGAGCCTTGGTTGCCCGCGTTCGGGTCATTGCCCGCATTCGCGTCGGCGCCCTGGCCGCTCCCGCCCAGCATCCCCTCGACCTGCTGGCCAAGACCACCCATGCCGCCCAACCGCTCATTCACCTGCTGCTCGGCCTGCTGCGCGCCAGCCTGGCTTGCCTGGTCAATCCCCTGATTGGCAGCGTCCTTGGCTTGCTGAGCAAGCTTATCGCCACCAGGTACCTTGGAGGCCAGCTCGTCAATCGCACTGTCCGCCTTGTCTTTGGCCTGCTGTTCCGCGTTCTGGAGGATGTTGTTCGGATCGAATGCTCCTGCCATGGTCATCCACCTCTCTGTCACGTCGGTTACGAGCGCCTGCCCGCAACACAATCCTTACGCAACACTACGGGCAAAATGCCGCTCCGCACAGAGCTACTCGCGACGTTCTCGTTGCTACTCATCGCGCCAACCCCATACCCGGCTTCATGCATTCGATTGTGAAACACAGACCCCGCTCGTTGCAAGCAATCATTGGTTAATGCAGCGGCTACGAGCCAATATAGCGCGCGTAGACGGTCCGCGCGACGCTCGGCTCATCGGTGCCTTTGATGATCGCGCGCGCGTCGGGAAAGACTGTCACCTCATAGCCATCCAGCTTGGCGCGTAGCAGATACTCGTTCGTGGCGACCTCGCCTAGTGGCGCCAGCCGACGCCCCAACTCCGCCAGATCGAGCGCGCCGCCGCGTTGCAGCGGGCGCACCTGCACCGCATTGCGGCCACACAGCGTCGCCGTCTCTTCGCTGAGCGCCGCGTCGAGGTATTCATACTCGCCAAGCCCGCAGGCAGGGCAGTCGGGCTGGCGCGGCAATTCGATGCGCTCGGCGATATTCTCCCAGAGGTCCATCCAGAAGAGGCCGCGCGCCAATTGCTCGCTGCCAACCAGCAGCTTGAGCGCCTCGGTCGAGGTGACGCCGCCAATCGCTGCGACGATGCCGTTGAGAATGCCAGCCGTGTCGCAGGTGGGTGTCGTGCCAGGCAGCGGGCGCTCCGGGAATGCGCAGCGCAGGCAGGCTGTCGCGTGTGGCTGCACCGTCATGCTGACGCCATACGCTGCGATCACGCCGCTGTAAATCCAGGGGATGCCCATCTTGAGGCAGGCATCGTTGAGCAAATAGCGCGCCTCGAAGTTGTCTGTGCCGTCCAGCGCCAGGTCTACGCCGTCGAGCAGGTCCAGCGCGTTGTCGGCGGTAAAGTCGCTTACTACCGGCTCGATCTCGACGGCGCTATTGACCGCGCGCAGCCGATTGGCGGCGGCCACCGCCTTCGGCGTGGCGCTGGCGGCGTCCGCTTCATCGTAAAGCGTCTGCCGCTGAAGATTGTTCACTTCGACGAAGTCGCGATCAACCACGCGCAGCCGTCCGATACCTGCGCGTGCGAGGTTGTTCGCCAGCGCGCTGCCCATCGCGCCACAGCCGATGATGGCCACTGACGCGCTCGCTAGCCGCCGCTGTCCCTCTGGCCCGATGCCCGCAAACAGCGTCTGCCGCGAATAGCGGTCACTCACATGTCCACCGCCATGCTGCCCCTGCGAATCGCTCATCGCATGCCTCTCTGTTCCATCGTCTCAGCGCCGCGCCATCCACCATCTCATTATGCCGCATCGCGCGACACATGCGCACGGCCTGGCGAGCAGGGGCCAATGGCGCCAGACCATCCCTGCGTCGTTCCCTTCTCCCGGTCCCTTTCACGGGCGGTAAACCGCACGCTTTGCACACACGAGCGCCAAATAGTACTTTGAGCAGAGCAGCGAGAAGCGCCTCCCGCCAGAGTGTTACACTAGCTGACGCTAAGGGGTCTGCATGCTTGATTCTGAGAGACCCTGCGGTCGCCATGCGCACGCCAGAGGCCACGAAGTCGGAGAAAAGTCACGAATGGAAGAGCCAACCGGCGCCGACGAGCAGCCATTCACGGCGCCATCCCGGAAAATACTCGTCATTGACGATACCAAAAGCATCGTAATCCTCGTCACACATACGTTGCTCAGTCTAGGTTATACCGATATCATCACCGCCGATAACGGCATTGACGGGCTGAAGCTATTCTATCGCGAGCGACCGGATTGCGCCATCGTGGATGTCCTCATGCCCGGCCTGGACGGCTATCAGGTCGTCCGTACGATTCGCGGCGATAGCTCAACCGCGAATACGCCGCTCATCATTCTCAGCGCGATGCAGCAGCCCGATCAGCAACTCACGGGCCTGCTCTCCGGCGTGGATGAATACATGGGCAAGCCGTTCAAGCGCGAAGAACTCGGCGCCGCACTCGACCGCGTGATGAAGATTACGCCAGCGGAGCGTGAGCAGCGCATGAAGCGGCTGGCTGACGGGGCCACACCAAACGGGTGAGCGCTGATGCCATTCGCGCACTGACTCGTCAGTATGTTCAAATCAGCGTAAACGAGCGAGCCAACCAGGTCTACCAGGACCCTAGAACTTATCGGAACCGATCTGGACGAATCTGGACCAATCAGGGGAGTATCGAGCGTGGCGCTGGAACACACATCGTGGGGCGCAGCTTCCGAGCGGCGCATGCGCGTACTCGTGGTCGAAAGCAACCTGAGCGCGCGAGAGGGCGTCACCCAGGCGCTCGCAGAACATTGTGCGCTCACGTTTGCCAGCGGGCAGCGCGAAGCATTAGCGTTGATCGGAACTGAGCGACCCGATCTGGTGGTGTCCGAGGTGGACCTCGACGAAGGCGATGGTATCTCGCTTTGCGCTGACCTTCGACGCCAGCCACAGACCGAGCGCCTCCCGCTGATGTTGCTCTCTGGGCGCGCCTCGGTGCAAGACCGCGTCGCCGGCTACACAGCGGGCGCTGATGATTATGTCGTCAAGCCCTTCGATTCACGCCTGCTGCACGCGCGCCTGCGCCTGCTCGCCCGCATCAAAGGTCTTGAGCGGCGCGGCGCCTAGCCCGTCAGCGCCGCCATTGCGCCTGAGCCTACAGCGAAGCCCCTCGCCACAGTCGTGGAACGAGGGGCTTCTGCGCGATTGATAGCGAACCCTCACCCCCAGCCCCTCTCCCAGAGGGAGAGGGGCGTCCGGATTTCCCCTCTCCCGCCGCAGCGGGGGAGGGGTTGGGGAGGGGGCGACGGCTAGAACTGCTGCTCCTGCTGCTCCGGTGGCAGGCGGCGCCGCCCGCCACGCTGCCGGTGCACCTCGGCGACACGCAGACGCCCCACGGCGCGATTCAATTCCGCAATGGCCGCCGCCTCTGCGCCCTGGTCGCCCCGGCTCTGCTCTACGCGGGCCTGCGCCCGCTGCCGCGCCTGTTCCGCTGCCTGTTCGTCAATCAACTCGGCGCGCTCGGCCTCATCGGCCAGCACCGTGACCACATTGTCGTTGACTTCGAGGAAGCCACCTGCGACGAACACACCAATCTCCTCGCCGCGCTCGCGAATCCGCAGCTCGCCAAGATCGAGGGTCGTCAGCAACGGCGCGTGGCGCGGCAGAATCGTCATCCGCCCTTCGCTGCCGGGCGCATTGACGGCCTCAGCCGGGCCGTCGAAGACGCCGTGCTGCGCGGTGATGATGGTTACGTGTAACTGAGGTCGCTGAGCCATGCCCAGTCTCCCTTTCCAACGCACTCAGCGAGGCGCCTGTGAACCAGCCGCAGGCGCCCCAGGAGCGATTCCGCGCGCACCCTTAGCGGGCGCCCTCAGCCGCCTCTTTCTCGGCGCGCTCCACCACATCCTCGATTGGCCCTGCCATGTAGAACAGCACCTCGGAGATGTTGTCGTGCTTGCCTTCGAGAATCTCCTTGAAGCCGCGCACCGTATCCGCCAGCGAGACGGTG
Source organism: Ktedonobacterales bacterium (assembly GCA_025936795.1). Taxonomy (GTDB): domain Bacteria; phylum Chloroflexota; class Ktedonobacteria; order Ktedonobacterales; family JADMIN01; genus JAKAIY01. The sequence continues at coordinate 6,862 of JAICSR010000020.1, forward strand.
CGGCCTGGGCGACCAGTGAAGGCTTCGCCGACGTTGAATGGCTGCGAGAAGAACTGCTCGATCTTACGCGCGCGTGTGACCGTCAGCTTGTCCTCGTCGCTCAGCTCATCCACACCCAGGATGGCGATGATGTCTTGCAGCTCCTTGTAGCGCTGCAACACCCGCTTCACCTCCTGCGCGACATCGTAATGCTCCTGGCTGACAATGTTCGGGTCGAGGATGCGACTGGTCGAGGCGAGCGGGTCCACCGCCGGGAACAGGCCGCGCGACGCCAGCGAGCGCTCCAGCACGATGGTGGAGTCGAGGTGCGCGAAGGTCGCGGCTGGGGCCGGGTCGGTGTAGTCGTCGGCAGGCACATAGACCGCCTGCATGGACGTGACCGAGCCATTCTTGGTCGAGGTGATGCGCTCCTGAAGCTGGCCCATCTCCTCGGCGAGGTTCGGCTGATAGCCCACCGCCGAGGGCATGCGGCCCAGCAGCGCCGAGACTTCGGCGCCCGCCTGCGTGAAGCGGAAGATGTTGTCAATGAACAGCAGCACGTCGCGGTGCTCCTGATCGCGGAAGTACTCCGCGATGGTGAGGCCGGTCAGCGCCACACGCAGACGCGAGCCGGGCGGCTCATTCATCTGGCCAAAGACCATCGCCAGCTTGTCGAGCACGCCAGCGGAGGTCATTTCCTCCAGCAGGTCGTTGCCCTCACGGGTGCGCTCACCCACGCCAGCGAAGACCGAGAGGCCGCCACCGCTGCCATCGGCGCCATTCGCTCCGCCAGACATCTCAGTCTTGGCGATGTTGTTGATCAGCTCCTGAATGATGACCGTCTTGCCTGTGCCAGCGCCGCCGAAGGTGCCGATCTTACCGCCGCGCATGAAGGGCGCGATCAGGTCAATGACTTTGATGCCCGTCGCGAGGACTTCGGTCGCGGTCGCCTGATCTTCGATGCCCGGCGCCGGACGGTGAATCGGCCAGCGTGGCGCGTTCACTGGAGCGGGCTTGTTGTCCACTGGCTCACCCAGCACGTTGAAGATGCGGCCCAGCGTCTCCGGACCGACCGGCACCGTAATCGGGCCGCCGGTATCATACGCCTCCTGGCCACGCATCATGCCATCAGTCGGCCCCATGCCGACGCAGCGCACGATGTTGTTGCCGAGCAGTTGCTCGACCTCCAGCGTCAGCGTGATGGGCTTCTCTTGCCCGGTAATCTGTGTCTCGATCGCGTTATAGATCGGGGGCAGTTTGTCCGCTGGGAACTCGATGTCAACCACGTTCCCCAGCACCTGCCGCACGATACCCTTTGTGCGTGTCGTCGTGGCGCTAGCCATTGCTCACTCCTGCCTCTACTGCAGCGCGTTTGCGCCAGAGACCACTTCGAGAATCTGTGTGGTGATCGCCGACTGACGCACCTTGTTATAGGTCAGCGTCAGATCAGACAACAGGTCGTTGGCGCTATCCGTTGCGTTCTTCATCGCCAGCATCTGCGCCGAATAGAAGCTCGCGACCGTCTCCAGCAACGGCTGGTAAATCTGCGTTTCAACGTAGCGCGGCAGCAGTTCTGCGAAGATATGCTGCGCGTCTGGCTCGAAGATGTATTGCGGCGCGGCGCCCTCGGTCTCCGCCGCTGCCGGCGGCTCCGCAGGCAGCAACTGCGTCACAGTCGGCGTCTGCATCACCGTTGAGACATACTTCGGATAGACCAGCAGCGCTCGGTCAATCTCGCCGTTGATGTAGGCGTCCGTCACCGTGCGTGCGATTGCGCGCACATCCTGCAACTTTGGCTGGTCGCCCAATAGCGTGAACTCGGCGAGCAGATTCTGGCGCGAGCGAGTCAGAAAGTCGCGGCCTTTGCGCCCGACCGCCACGAACGTGATGGCCAGATTCGGGTTGTCATACTCGCGCCGCAGCTCCTGCGCCAGCAGCGCCGCGCGCCGGTTCAAGTTGCTGTTCAGCGCGCCCGCCAGCCCACGATCCGGCGTAATCAGCACAATCGCAACGCGCTTGATAGCGCGCCGCTGCATCAGCGGTAGGTCATTGAGGTCGTCAGCCTGTGCCGCGACCCGCGAGAGCAGCTTCGAGAGCTGCTCAGCATAGGGGCGCGACCCAACGACACGCTCCTGCGCTCGGCGCATCTTGCTGCTCGCCACAAGCTGCACGGCGCGCGTAATCTGAGCGACATTCCGCACCGAGCGGATACGTCGCCGGATTTCCTGTGTCGACGCCATGTTCTTCTCCTGCATTGCATCCAGCGCAGGCGTAGCGTCGGGCGGCGTCATCCGCCACCCAAACGCCACACGCCAGCGCCAGACATGCGCTCTAACGCGGCGCCGTCTGCTTGTATGCCTTGGTAGCGGCTTCGATCTGGTCGAAGATCTCCTGGGGCAGCTTCTTCTTGTTCGCCACGGTCGTCTCGACAATGGTGTTCAGCAGCTCAGGATAGTTCGCATCCATGAAAACGTGGAACTGCTTCTCCCACTCCTCAACCAGCTCCACCGGTACATCGTCGAGCTGTCCTGTGCTGGCGGCGTAGATGATCATGATCTGGTGCGCGACCGGCATCGGCTGGTACTGCTTCTGCTTCATGATCTCCTGCTGGCGACGCCCGCGCTCGATCTTGCGCTTGGTCGCCGCATCGAGGTCAGAGCCGAACTGCGCGAACGCAGCCAGGTCGCGGAACTGCGCCAGATCGAGCTTCAGGGTGCCCGCCACCTGCTTCATGCCCTGCGTCTGCGCCGCGCCACCCACCCGGCTCACCGAGATACCCACGTTCAGCGCGGGGCGAATGCCGGCGTTGAACAGGTCGGTCTCCAGGAAGATCTGGCCGTCCGTGATCGAGATGACGTTCGTCGGGATGTAGGCCGACACGTCGTTGGCCTTCGTCTCGATGATCGGCAGCGCCGTCAGTGAGCCACCGCCGTAGTCTTTGTTCAGGCGGGCGGCGCGCTCCAGCAAGCGGCTATGCAGATAGAACACATCGCCGGGGTACGCCTCGCGGCCCGGAGGGCGGCGAATGATCAGCGACATGTTGCGATAGGCGTCGGCATGCTTGGAGAGGTCATCGTAGATCACCAGCGCGTCGCGCCCGCTCTCCATAATCTCCTCGCCCATCGCGCAGCCCGCATACGGCGCAAGATACTTCAGCGGCGCCGGGTCTTCAGCGCCCGCATGCACGATGATCGTGTGCTCCATCGCCCCGTGCTGGCGCAGCGTCTCACGGATACGCGCAAGCTGGAAGTTCTTTTGGCCGATGGACACGTAGATGCAGGTGAGATTTTTGCCCTTCTGGTTGATGATCGTGTCAATCGCCACCGCCGTCTTGCCGGTCTGCCGGTCGCCGATGATCAGCTCGCGCTGCCCACGCCCAATCGGGATGAGCGCGTCAATCGCCTTGAGGCCGGTCTGCACCGGAGTATCCACGGGATGGCGGGTGATCACCCCAGGCGCCACGCGCTCCACCGGACGGAACTTCGTCGCATTGAGCGGGCCGCCGTCGTCCAGCGGCTCACCCAGCGCATTCACCACGCGGCCAATCAGCTCGTCGCCAACAGGCGCCTGGATGATGCGGCCAGTCGTCCGCACCTCGTCGTCCTCGTGGATCAGGGTGAAGTCGCCCAGAATCGGCACAGAAACCGAGTCCTCTTCGAGGTTGAAGGCCAGGCCCATCAGACCCGTGCGGGGGAACTCGACCAGCTCCAGGTAGCGCACACCTGACAGACCATAAACGCGCGCGATGCCGTCGGCGACCTCGATCACCGTTCCCACGCTGACCATCGAGGCCTCGGTGGACTTGCCATCGAAACTCTGTATGCGATCGCGTATGACGCGAGTAATATCGTCCGCGATAGCCATGTTACTCTCCTAAATGTCTGTCAGTCTCTCGTTGCGCGTGCGATCCCCAGAGCTGACGGCTGAGCGCTATTAGCGCCGACGACCCTTGCTGCGCCTGCGGCCGCTCTTGCCATCGTGGCCACGTCGGCCAGCGGGCGCATCCCGCTGCGACGCGAGCGAGAGCGCCCCCGCAGGGCCACCCGCGCCGTTCGCGTCGCTCGGCGCAGAGCCAGCGCCATTCGCGCGCGCATCGCCCTCAGGAGCGGCGTCATCCGGCAATGGTCGCGCCACGCCACCACTGCCAGGCAGGTCGAGCAGCGGCTTCACGTCATCAAAGCCATTCAGTGGGTCGCCAGTGTCGCCACCCTGGGCAATCTGCCTGCGCAGCAACGCCAGCCGTCGCCGCACACTGCCGTCTATCAGCGTATCACCAACGCGCACAATCACACCACCGAGCAGTGAGCGATCTTCCTGCTCGTGCAGGATGATGCGCTTGCCGGTGATGGACTCAAGCTGGCGCGTAATCGAAGCGCGTGCGGCGTCATCGAGCGGCAGAGCAGATGTCACCTGCGCGATGGCCTGCCCGCGATAGTCGTTGTAGAGTGTCTCGAACTGGTCGCGAATGCGCCCCGCAAGCGACACCAGCCCGCGCTCAACCAGCGTGAGCGCCAACCCCATCGCCTCCGGACGAATCTTGTCGCCCAGCAAGTCGCGCACAATCGCCTCTTTGCGGTCGAAGCGGATGTTCGGCTCACCGAGAATGAAAATGAGCTGGCGGTTCGTGAAGTATTCAGCAATCAGCCGCACATCCTGGAGCCAGGCATCGACTGTGTGGTCGTCTTTGCCTATCTCGAATACCGCCTGCGCATAGTGACGCGCGACTGGCCCAGTTAACACAGGCTGTCCCTCGACTGTGACACGAACTCGTCCACCAGGCGACGATTCGTCGCAGAGTCAAGCGACTGGCCGATCACACGCTCAGCCGCCGCAATCGACAGATCCGCCACATGCGCGCGCAGTTCGGCCTTGGCCTGTGCGATTTGCTGCTCGATACGCTTGCTGGCCTGCTGCTCGATCTCGCGACCGCGCTGCTGCGCCTGCCGCTCGATGTCAGCCTTGAGCCGTTCAGCGGCCTGTGTCGCCATGGCGATGGTCTTCTGCGACTCCAGACGCGCGTCATTCATCAGCCCCTCGACCCGCTTCTCAGCGTCCTTCAAGGCCTGGCTCGCGCGTTCAGCGTTCTCCACGCCTTCACGAATCTTCATCTGGCGCTCATCGAGTGTTTTCATGAGCGGCGGATAGGCGTATTTCCCCAGGACAAGCAGGAGAATGATGAACGCTGCAAGCTGGGCAATCAGGGAGCCGAGATTGATTCCTAATGCGCCCATGGTTGCTGCTCCTCCCTCTTTTCGTACTCACCGACAGAACGCGCGATGGGCGCACGGCCGGCGCCACACGCCCACCTGCGCGCGATGATCTAGTGTGCGACGAAGAGGATAATCAGCGCTACGACAAGCGCGTAAATCGAGATGGCTTCCGCGAACACGATGGCAAGAATCATATTCGTGCGGATCAGGTTGGCGGCATCCGGGTTGCGCCCCATCGCGCCGAGCGCAGGGCCAGCCAGAATGCCAATGCCAATGCCAGGGCCAATCGCGCCGATGCCTATAGCAAGAGCGGCTGCAAGGTCGTAGTAGGTATTCGGCACAAAACGCCTCCTCAAACAGGCAGGTTGGAGCCGGCCAACAGACCGGCTATCGTTGTAGTCGCCAGCGCCCAGCGCTGACGGCGCGACAGGTCAAATCGCCGCGCATCGAAAGGGTGTGACGATATCTGGCGCGTCATCGCAGGCGCGTTGCCTGCCCGCGCACCCTCAACGGGAACGACTTAGTGTGCGCTGGGCGTAGCGGGCGTCTGGGCGGGCGCTGGCGCAACCGGATTGTGGCCCAGCCCCTGCTCCACACGTTCACGCGACGCATGCGAAACCTCTGCGAGATGCTCCTCCTCCGGCTCTTCATGTCCATGCGCGGTCGTGCCAAGCGTGAAGTAGAGCAGCGCCAGGAAGGCGAACACATAGGCTTGAATGAAGCCGACGAACGCCTCCAGGAAGTAGAACGGGATCGCGCCGATACCGATTGAGATGAACGACATCACCAGCAGCAGCACGTCGCCCGCGAAGATGTTGCCGAAGAGACGGAAGCTGAGCGAGAGCACACGCAGCAGCTCAAGAAAGAACTCCAGGATACCCACCAGCAGGCCAATCGGCCCCTCTTTGAGGGTGAGATAACGGCTGATCTGCACGCGCCAGCCCAGGATGCGGAAGCCATAGATCTGGGTCAGCACCACCGTCATGATCGAGAGCACGACGGTCATGTTCAGATCCGTCGAGGGTGGTCGCAGCCATGGCGTGAAGCAGGACGAGTATTGTCCCGTCAGCAGGACACCCTGCTGCAGCACACCGGCGCAGCCCGGCTGTTCGGTGCTTTTCGTGCCGATGGTCTCGATGAAGGGGATGATCTCCCACCAGTTGGCGAACAAGATCAGCAGGAACAGCGTCGCGACCCAGGGGAAGAAGCGGCGTCCATTCTCTCTGCCCGCGACCTCCTCGCAGAGGTGCAGGAGCTGTTCGAAGACCCACTCTACGAAGTTCTGGAAGCCCCTTGGCACGATCTTCGGGCGGCGCGCCGCGATCAGAAAGAGTATCGCGACCATGATCGCGCTCACCACGGTGAGAATGAAGGTGTTCGTGAGGAAAACAGGGGCTCCAGGGTATAGCAGGTCGGGGGCAATCTGAATATGTGGCAGGTTCCAGAGCACGGAGGCTCTCCCTTCGTCCTCTGCTGCGCTGTGCCCCCGCCTTTACCGTGCTGCGCTCACTCCAGAGAGGAGACCAGACGATAGACCATGTAGATACCAGCGGCCAGGCCAAGCAGCAGCCCGATGAGCGTCGCTACAGGTGAGGTGTGAAACTTGCTGTCAATGAAGAGGCCAGCAGCGATGCCTGACAGCGCGCCCAAACAGATGTAGAGACCGACCTGGCCAATCAGGCCAAATGCCGCCCAGTCACTCTGGTTCGAGCGTCGTCGCTTGTCGTTCTTCATGGGTTTGCGCCTCACCACGCATACCGGAAGGAGTATAACATAGCCCGCATCACAAAGGCAATGATACACCTACTCAGATTTATCATTACTCAAAGAAATTGTTATACTGCGACGCCACGTTCGGCGCCTGCGTCGCAGCCCTCCGCGCGCATACCGTGCGGCTTACTGCCATCATACCAGATAGGCTGCGAACAGGGAAGGCGTCCTTGCCAATGTTCACGCAGGTCGCTCAGCCTAGTGGCGCGCAGGGGCCGCCGAGCGGGGCGCTACCTCGAATGTTGCGGCGACACGATACTCCTCGCCGACGCGGTCCCAGAAGAGCGCTGCGCAGCTTGCTCCGGCGGGCGTGTGCGCCGCCTCACGCGAGATCTGCTCCAGCGCGCTCCGCAGCGCCGCCTGCCAGAGCGAGAGCGCGTGGCGCTCGCCACTGCGTCGCGCCTGCTCGACCAGCGACTGCGCGCGCGCATCCACCAGCGCACAGGGGAACTGGAATGACGCCGTGATGACATCGAAGCGCGTCGGCGCGTAGCGCGCGACCGGCGCATGCGCCAGGCGGACAGGCTCTGGCGACCACCACCAGGCGCCCTCATCGCGCTCGCCAGTGGCGGTTCCAGCGACCAGCTCGAAGCCGCCGAGGTCTCTATGTTCCAGCGCCATTACTTAGCTCCTCATCATCTCCGACACACGTCGCATGCGGCGGTACAGATGAGTAAGCAACTCCGGCGCCACCGCGCGACAACTGCGCATGTTTGCCATCGCGCTCGACCCCGCTAGCCTGCCACGCCGCCTCCTGACGGCAGCGCCTGTAGCTCGCGCCACGAGCGCACCCAGGCCAGTGTGCAGCGTCCCGCAAGCTCGACCGCGCTGGCGCCGCCCGGCAAGTCGTCGGGCGCGACGACGAGGCAGCACGACGCCTTCGCCAGCGTCACACTGGCCTTCGGCTCACCCGCTGGCGAGATCAGTGTCTCGACCAACCGGCTCAGGTCAGGCTCGTGCCCGACAAGCAGCGGACCATCTACCTCCGGACGCAGCGTCAGCGTATGATCGAGGCGGGTCAGATCGAAGCCTGGCGTCAGGTCGTCGGCGCTCTCCACTGGCATGCCCAGCACGCGCCCCACGATCACCGCCGTCTCATATGCCCGCGCGTAGGGACTGGAGATGATCGCGCCAATCGCTGGCCGCAGCGTCGCCAGCCCAGCCGCCGCCGCCTCAGCCTGCTTGCGCCCCTTGTCGGTCAGCGGGCGCGCTGCCTCCTCACCCTGCCAGTCTTCGCGGGCGAAGGCGTGCGCATGCCGCATGAAATAGAGTCGCATCGTTCTCCTCGCTCTCCATCGTCGCTGGTAGCCTCAGCAAGCATCCTCAGCGTCAGCCAGGCCGCGCACCATCACCTCATCGCCACGCTGCGCGCCGAGCGTCTGCGCCGCTGAGCCATCGCGCACGGCAATCGCCAGCGCGCCGGAGCTATCTTGCAGAAAGAGTGGCTCGCCCTGTGGCCCGGCGGCGAAGTGGCTGGCGCGCGCGCTGATCTCACGCTGCGCCAGCGAGATGTGTGCCAGTGGATGCGCCAGCGCCCGCCGAGTCAACTCCGCGCCGATGTTCGTGATGAGGTTGCCAAAGTGGTCTACATGCGCCACCCGCGCGACCCAAACATCACCTTCGCGCCGTGGCCGCAGCGCGATGGGCAGCCGCACGAGCGTGGCAGGGTCCACCACTGAGCCAAGCTCCGCGAGCGGCGTCCCACTCGCCAGGTGCGCAGCGCAGGGGGCGAAGATGTCGCGCCCATGAAAGGTCGCGCTCGGCGTGGGCAGGTGATAGCGCGGGTCATCCAGCGAGACACAGCGCGGCGCGGCATCCTCGCCAGAGCCGTCATCATCCAGCGGATAGGTGAACAGGCCGTTGTCCGGCCCGACGAACACGCGCCCATGCGCCACCAGCGCCACTGCGCGCCGCGCGCTGCCAACCCCTGGATCAACCACGCACAGCAGCACGCTGCCGACTGGGAACGAGCGCCACGCCATGCCCAGCGTCCAGGCGCCACCCTCGATGTCCTGTGGGGCAATCTCATGCGAGATGTCCACAAGGCGCGCATCGGGCGCGATGCTCAGCATCACCGCTTTCATCACGCCGACGTAGCCATCGCGCAGTCCAAAGTCGCTAAGCAGCCCCAGCAGGTGCGTCTGCGCCATGTACTCCCTACCCTCCAGGCTATGGCAGCAGGCGGCAATCGAAGCGCACTACCCCTGCATTGCGATCAGTCACCACGCGGTACGCCTCCAGGCGTACGACATCGCCCACCTGCTGCGGGATGTCTTCTACGCCAACGATGCGCGCCTCCACATGGCGCCTGGGATCATCGAGCCGCGCAACTGTGCAGCGCACATACGGCTGATCTCTGCCCTCGAAGCTCGCATGCAGCCCGGTCTCCTTCGTCATGATGGTCCCTTCGATCTTGATGTCCATCGCAGCTCCCTCGCCAATTGCGGACTTGCCACCCACCTTCTACGCCGTCTACATTGCAGCCTGCGTGGGCGCCGCAGCCTGCGTTGTCCTGTATTCTCTCACTCCCCGCCTCACTAGGGCTATACTGAGCGCAGAGGCCAGGACACAGTCAGCAGTGGAGGCGCCATGACATCCGCAGCAACGCGCGACGCGAGCGCATCATTACAGGGCAAGGTGGCGCTTGTGACAGGCGCCAGCCGTGGCATCGGCAAGGCGACCGCCCGCGTATTTGCCGAGGCGGGGGCGGCGGTCGCGTTGGCCGCTCGCGACGCCGCTGCGCTCGATGCGAATGTGGCGGAGATTCAGGTGGTAGGTGGTCAAGCGCTGGCCTGCCCCTGCGATGTCGCCGACGAGGCGAGCGTGCAGGCGGTCTTCGCGCGGGTTACTGCCGACCTGGGGCCGGTGGATATTCTCGTCAACTCCGCTGGCGCCGTCGCGCAAGCGCCGTTCGCCGAGATGGAAGCGGCGACGTGGGATCATGTGCTGGGCGTCAATCTGCGCGGCGTCTTTCTCTGCTGCCGCGAGGCGTTTCGGCAGATGATCCCGCGCGGTGGCGGCGTCATCATCAACCTGTCGTCACTCTCCGGCGTGCCAGACGTGGAGAAGTTTCCAGGCCTGAGCGCCTACAACGTCTCGAAGTATGGGGTCGCTGGGCTGAGCGAGATTCTGGCGGTGGAGGGTCGCCCGCACCATATTCGCGTGGTGGCTGTCAGCCCCGGCGCGGTGGACACTGAGATGCTGCGCGCCGCCGCGCCGCACCTCACGCCCGACATGACCCCCGACGAGCTGGCGCGCATCCTGCTCTTCCTCGTCGGCCCCGACGCGCGCCCACTGGCCGGAACCAATCTGCACATCTACTCGAACGCCTGACCTCCTCCGCCCCTGTGTTATCGAAGGCGATGACCCAGCTAGCGAGAAAGAGTCCGCATGGAGCCAGAACAGCCAGCGCACGAGCTGCCTGAAACGCTTGTCGCTTCGCGCCGCATCTTCGTGCGCCGCGCGGCGCAGATGGGCGGCGCGCTCGCGGCCAGCGGACCAGTCGCGAGCCTGCTGGCCGCCTGCGGCGCCCCTTCCAACGTCCGCGCCAGGTCCACGCCGACGGCCACCGCCACGACCGCGCCGACCGCAACGCCTGACACTCGCCCTGTCACGGTCGCGATCACAGGCGACATCATGCTGAGCCGCAGCGTCGGCGCGCGCATCCTCGCCACCAGCGACCGCTTTCCCTTCAACGACACCGCCGACTGGCTCAGCGGCTTCGACCTGACGGTGGGCAATCTGGAGTGCGTCGTCTCCACGTTGGGCCGCCCGCAGCCCAAGCAATACACCTTCGAGGCGCCGCCGCGCGGCTTCGAGCGGGTCACGGCGGCGGGCTACGACATCGTCTCGCTCGCCAACAATCATAGTGGCGACTACGGCCCAGCCGCCTTCGCCGATATGCTCGCCCACCTGCCCGCTCACGGACTCACTCCGCTGGGCGGCGGCATGAATCTGACCCAGGCGCACACGCCAGTCATTCGCACGGTGCGCTCCACCACGATTGGCCTGCTCGCCTACTGCGCCATCGGGCCGATGAACTTCGCCGCCACCGCGACTACGCCTGGCCACGCCTGGCTCGACGCCGCGCGGATGTCCGCCGATATCCGCGCGCTACGCCCACAGGTTGGCTTCCTGCTCGTCTTCACCCACTGGGGCATCGAATACCATACAACCGAGTCGTCTGACCAGGAGGCGATGGCGCGCATCGCGATAGACGCTGGAGCCGACTTCGTCGTCGGCGCGCACCCGCACGTCATCCAGCCGTCGTCGTCCTATCGCGGCAAGCCCATCGTCTATAGCCTCGGCAACTTCGTCTTCGATGAGATGTATGGCGAGCAGGAGCGACGCGGCAGCGCGCTGACGCTCACGTTGCAAGGCTCGCGACTGCTCAACTGGTCGCTGCGCCAGTCGCGCATAGGCGCCTATGGCGCGCCAGTCTGGGAGCAGTAGCCGACCTATGGATGAAGAATCGCTCGCCAGCGCGCCGCTGGACATCGCCCTGCTGGCGCCGCTCGTTTCGCCGATCCGCCAGCCCTATCTGGGTGGCGCGCAGGCGTTGCTGCGCGATCTCGCCGTCGCGCTGGCGGCGCGTGGCCACGTCGTCACGCTCTACGCGGCGCAAGGCTCCGATCCAGCGACGCTTCCCGGTGTGACCCTCACCGAGATCGCCGTTGACGCCTCGCGCGTGCGCCCGACGGACTTCGCGGCGCCGCGCGACACGGCGCCCACCGCGCCGCTGGACCTCGCCGTCGAGCAGGCCTTCGAGCGCGCTTTCAGCCGCATCACTGCGCGCGCGCCCCGCCACGACCTATTGCATGCCCACGCCTATGATGAGCCAGCGTTTCGGCTCGCCCAGACGCTGCCGATGCCCGTCGCGCATACGCTGCACATGGCCGCGCTCGACCCCACCATCACCGCCGCGCTGGCCACGCTTGCGCCCGCCCACCAGCCACGCGCACCGCACCAGCCCTGGCTCGTCACGGTCTCGCAGGCCTGCGCCGCCACCTACCACGACACCTGCCGCATGGACACGGTCATCTACAATGGCCTTGACCTCGCCGCCATCCCCTTTGGGTTGACGCCCGCGCCGAACACGTACGCGCTCTTCGCCGGTCGCATCACACCAGAGAAAGGCGTGGAGGATGCCATCCAGATCGCGCTGGCGGCAGGTATGCGACTGACGCTGGTGGGCGGCGTCTACGACCAGCGCTATAACACCGAGCGCATCCAGCCACTGCTCGCCGAGCGCCCTGACCAACTCGTCTATCTGGGAGCTCAGCCGCGCGAGGAGGTCTGGCGGCTGATGGCTGGCGCCGCCGTCGTCCTGGTCCCGTCGCTCTGGGATGAACCGTTCGGACTGGTAGCCTGCGAAGCGCAAGCCACTGGCGCGCCAGTCATCGGCTATGACAGTGGCGCCCTGCGCGAGGTCGTCGCGCAGGGCGAGACGGGCGCCCTGGTCGCGCGCGGGCGTATCGCTGAAGCCGCCAGCGCTGCGCAAGCATACGCGCGCTATGACCGCCTGGCATGCCGGCGCCGCGTCGCATCGCTCTTCTCGCTCCAGGCCACTGTGACCGCCTATGAACGCTTCTATCAGCGCATGCTCGCGGCGCGATAAATCTACGCCCGCCCCGCCCGCCCGTTAGTACTGGAAGCCTGAATGGCGCCAGGCAGGCATGCTATACTCGGCAGCAGACAAGCCTCATACAACTGAGTCATACACAGCGCGGCGCGCGGAGCGGTGGAGGATCACCGCTGTCATGGCACGAAACGGTGGTGGAGAGGAGACCTATGCAGAAGACGCAGGCTCCCAGTGATCGGGCCAGCGGCGGCGCAGTGGCGAGTCGCCTGGGACGACAGTCGCGGCGGCGCGGCGCCGTGTGGCTCGTGCCGAGCGCTCCCCATGCCGACGCAGCGCCGCTCGCCAATCAGCACACCCAGACAGTCGGCGCGCTGGCGCTGGTCGAAGAGGCTGAGTTCGAGGCCTCGCCCATCGGCGCCTCAGCGCCCGCCTGCGTGCTGATCGTCGAGGACGATCCACATGTCGCGGGGCTGCTGCGTAGCGCGCTCGAACTGGAAGGTCACGCTGACTGGGCGATAGACATCCTCAGCGATGGGCGCGCCGCGTTGCTACGGGCCCAGCAGGCGGCGCCGAGCCTCGTGCTGCTCGATGTGCGCCTGCCCGATATGGATGGCGCGGAGGTCTATCGTCGTCTGCGCGCCACGCCCGGCAATGAGCGCTGCCATGTCGTCTTTCTCACTGCCTCCACCTCGCTCGATCTCAGTCTGCGTGGCGTAGATGGTGGCCTGCTGCTGCGCAAGCCGTTCGACGTGGAGCAGGTCATCGCGCTCGTCAGCGCACTACTGCAGGAGCCGTAGCCCCTCCGCTGTTCCGCCGCAATCGCTATGGCAAGCGATTTTTCTTGACACAGCGCAAGCCTGACGGGTACACTATCGTTGCGCGTCTAGCGGGTTTGGCCCACGAAGACACGGCCGCGCCCCCATCGTCTAGCGGCCTAGGACATCGCCCTTTCAAGGCGGAGATCACGGGTTCGAATCCCGTTGGGGGTACCAGAGCGCCCGACGGATCCATCGCATTGTCCATCCTCCCCCGCCACAGTCTGCCCAACGAAGGCTATCCTACAACCGCGTCTCGCCAACCTTCTCGCCGGGCGCAGGCTCCAGGAAGTACATCCAGGCGAGGCTCACCCCCAGCACAACCAGCAGCGAAAGCCCGACGCCTGCCACCAGCAGCGGGGCAAGGTGAAACTGTCGCGCCAACTGTGGCGCGATGGCGACGAGCAGGATGGCGGTATACAGCGCGACCCCCGACCAGCGCGCCACGACCATAATCCACTGCGGAGCGCTGGCCCAGCGTGTGACGGCGCGTGGCGCGCTGTTTGCCGCCAACTGCATGTCCCAGACGGGCAGCGTCACCACTGCACCCAGTGCGCAGGCGACTGCGAAGGAGGTGCGCCACAGTAGCGGTATATCGGTCGCCAGCAGGGCGATCAGGCTCATGCCGCCAGGCAGCAGGAAGTAGAGCGAGATGCTCGTCGCCTGGCGCCGACGCGCGCGATCCCTGATCCATTCGGGATACTTCGTTTGCAGCACCAGCCACCAGAGGCCCAGCAGCGTAAAACACAATTGGGCCGCTGTTTGATAGAACGCAGTCAACATGCCCCATCCCCCCACAGCCGCATGCGAGCGACTGCCTGAGTCCCGCTCCCACGCTTCGCGCAGCGCTTGCTCCACAGAGAGCGCAGCGTACTCCGAACGTGTGCTGGCATCGTAGTAGGAACAAGCGCGCATGGCCAGCGCCTCTCGCCACAGCGGGACTTTTGGCCGGTCGCCCAGGTCTGGCGCAACACGCCTGGCGCCCGCTACAATCGAGAGCGAAACCTGATGAGGAGCCAATCTATGCCACAGATGAGCGGGCCAGCGTCACAGGACGGCCACGCCAGCGCGGCCAGACGCGTACTCTTCCTCTGCACGCACAACTCGGCACGCTCGCAGATGGCCGAAGGGTTCCTGCGCGCACGCGGCGGCGCGCGCTACGTGGCCTTCAGCGCAGGAACAC
>JAICSR010000198.1 GCA_025936795.1 Ktedonobacterales bacterium
CTGGTGGCCGAGTATGAGGACAACGCCGTCGCGCTGGTCAACCCGGAGATCATCAAGCGCGCGGAGGATGAGGTGTTGGGAACTGAGGGCTGCCTGAGCATCCCCGGCTTCATCGGCGATGATGTCCCACGCTCGGCTGCCGTCACCGTCAAGGCGCGCGACCCCAAGGGCAAAGAGATTCGCGTCAAGGCCGAAGGCTGGTTTGCGCGCATCCTCCAGCACGAGATTGACCATCTCGATGGTGTGCTCTACACCGACCGTGTCGCGCCCGACAAGGTGCGCGTGGTGACCGAGGATGACATCGAGCCGGAGGGCGCCCCACCGGAAGAGCGCGCCGTGCGGAAGGGCAAACCAGCGCGCGAATCACACGACGCATCGGCGCAGACACAATCGCGCGCATCGGCGCTGTCGGGAGGTGAGCAATGAGTGTCGCGAAGGGCAAGTATCACATCTGGACCGTCGGCTGCCAGATGAATCAGGCTGACTCGCAGCGTGTGGCAAGCATCCTCGACGGCCTCGGCTGGGAGTCTGCCGCCACGATGGACGCCGCCAATCTGGTCGTGCTGAATACGTGCAGCGTGCGCGAACAGCCGGAGAAGCGCGCGCATGGCCAACTCTCGTTGCTGCGCCACGCCAAACGCAGCCGCGAAGACTTGCTCGTCGCGATGATGGGCTGCATGATCGGCAATCAGCGCACGATTGACGACCTGAAGCAGCGCTACCCGGTCGTTGACCTCTTCTTTAAGGTCGAAAGCGCCGACATTCTGCCGCGTTTCCTCGAAGAGCGCTGGACGCCGATTGCTGGCGAGGGGTGTATTGATTTCGCGGACCTCGGCGCCCCGCGCACGATTGGCGCCTCGGAGGCGCTGCCGGTGCTGCCGATGCCACACCTCACCGCGCCGATGCAGATCACGCCGCGACCGGCTGCCCGCGACCTGCACTATCCTGGCGCGGCGGAGCATGTGGCGCAGACGCGCGGCGCCACCGCCTGGCTGCCGGTCGTGCTGGGCTGCAACAAGGTCTGCTCCTATTGCATCGTGCCATCGCGGCGTGGGGTCGAGCGCAGCCGCCCGGTCGAAGAGCTGCTGCTGGAGGCGCGCGAGCTGACCGAGCAAGGCGCGCGTGAGCTGACGCTGCTGGGCCAGACCGTCGAGGCGTATGGGCTTGATCTGCCCGATCAGCGCGCCGACCTGGGCGACCTGATGGCGCGCCTCAGCGACATTGAGGGGCTGGAGCGTATCCGCTTCATGACCTCGTATCCGCGCCACATGACCGATAAGATCATCCAGCAGATGGCCGCGCTGCCCAAGGTCTGCGAGCATGTCAACATTCCCGTGCAGCATGGCGACGACGACGTGCTGCGCCGCATGCGCCGTGGCTACACCATTGGCGAATATCGTCAACTGATCGAGCGGCTGCGCGCGTGGTGGCCCGGCGTGTCACTCTCGACCGATGTCATCGTCGGCTTCTGCGGCGAGACCGAGGACGAGTTCCAGCACACGCTCGACCTGCTCGACGAGATTCGCTTCGATGTGGTGCATGTGGCGGCCTACTCGCCGCGCCCCGGCACGCTCTCCTATAAGTGGGAGGACGACGTGCCGCTGGCGGTGAAGAAGGAGCGCCTGCACGCCATCGAGCAGCTTCAGGAGCGCATTTCGCGCGAGATCAACGCGACGTACCTGGGCCGCACGGAAGAAGTGCTGGTGGAGAGTCGGCAGAGCGCCAACGGGCAGCACCAGTGGCGTGGACGCAATCGCACCAACAAGCTGGTGTTCTTTCCGGCGACGCGCCCCGACGCCGAGAGTCAGGCCGAGAGTCAGGCCGAGAGTCAGGCCGATGCGGCCAGTGGCGGCGCGGCCGTCGCCGTGCGCACGCGGACGGATATTCGACCGGGCGCGCTGGCGCATGTGCAGATTACCCATACTTCTGCGTGGTCATTGCAAGGAACATGCTCGCTGGAGTAAGATTCGACACTGGCGCTGACAAGCAAGAGTTGGGGCGACGCAGATGCGCGCCACCTTCAGGAGGATAGAGTACGAATGTCCCAGGCCACCAACCAGCCGGAGGAGCGGGCGCGCCAACAGCGCCAGCTCACGGATCAGGCCATCAATCTCGCGCTGGAGAGCAAGTGGGAAGAAGCGGCTGCCACGAATCGCCAGCTTTTGGGCCTCTTCCCGCGTGACCTGAGTACGCTGAATCGTCTTGGCAAGGCGCTGAGCGAGCTTGGGCAATACGCCGAAGCGCGCCAGGCCTATAGCGAGGCGCTGGAGGTAGACCCGACCAACAACATCGCACGCAAGAACCTCGACCGCCTGGCCACGCTCGGTGATGGCGCGACCGCACGCCGCACCTCACATGAGCGCATGGACCCGCGCCTCTTCATCGAGGAGACGGGCAAGACTGGCTTCACGCAATTGCTCGATCTGGCGACGCGCCAGACGCTGGGACTGCTGACCGCGGGTGATCAGGTGTATTTTGGCCGCGATGGCAATGTCCTGTGGGTGCTGAATGCTGAGCAGGAGCGCATCGGGCGCATCGAGCCGCGCCTGGCGTCGCGCCTCATCCGGTTCATGGAGGGCGGCAATCAGTACGCGGCGGGCATTGCGGAGCTTCGCGACCACGAAGTTCGTATAATCATCCGGGAGACATTCCTGCATCCGAGTCAGTTTGGCAAGGTGAGCTTCCCTGCGCGTGGCGGCGGCGAGACTATTCGCGCCTACACGAAGGAGAGCCTCGTGCGCCACAATGACGAGGAGGATGAATACAACGAAGACGGCGAGTATGTAGACGACGGCGACGACGACGAGATGGAAGACCTGCACGAGACTGATCTCGAAGAGGCCGATCTCGCCGAGCCGGAGGAATAGCGACGCCGCAGCCGCACAGCCAACGTGAAGATGTGTCACTTGAGAGAGGAAACCAATCCGTGAATAAGACGAAGCGCGTCGCCTGGCACAAGCACCTCAAAACGGCGAAACGCCGCGACGAGAAGGCCCGCGCGAACCGCACAACGGCGACCACGACACCCACAGCAGCCACGCCGCAGCGCCCCGCCGCCACCAAGCGGTAGCGCTGCGCCGAGCCTGACGGACCCTGACGCACCCTACGCCAACCAGCGCGTCCCACGACACGGGGTGGCCAGGATCAGCCGGGTTCCCTGGCGCTGAGCGCATCGCCGCGCCACTCACGCTTGCCTGAGGGCGACGCGGGGTGGCGCTTCGTCTTGAGTTGCAGGGGGTGCGCGGACGCAGCGTGAGCGATAGATGACGGGGAGGCGTAGCGACTGTCAGGTATCCCCGGCTGAAGCACGGGGGCTTGCAGCTCTCCCTTTCGACCCACTGACGCAGGGGAGTCCGCGTACGGCCGCCTGACACAAATGGCGGGTTTGTACCCCGTCCGGCCCATCAGCGGCACGCCGAAACCTGCCGCTGATGCGGGCGCTGGAAGGGCGATCCCTTCACCAGCGGATGTGCTATTTGAACCGTTGCTCCGGCGAACCGGAGTGTCTGAGCACACAGACAGTCTACCAAGAAAGAGGCAAAGGGTCAATGCATGAGGACGCTCCGCCGCCCGTAGCGGCGCATGCCTTCCCGGTCTCAAGACACGGGGCATCCTGCGCCGAGAATCTGTGAGCGGGCCAGTCACCGTACGCGAGACGCTTCCTCAACTGACCGCCTGGGGCGCGCAACTCGTCGCAGGCGAGAACGGCCTGGACCGCACGGTCAGCTGGGCCAGCCTGATGCGCGCTCAACTCCCTGCCTTCCAGGACCTGCGACGCGGCGAGCTAGCCGTACTCTCGCTGGCGAGCGTACAGGCGCTTCAGGATCGTGGCGCGCCCATCTCGCTGCTCACCGTACTCGATCAGCTCGTGACGCTGGACGCAGCGGGCGCGATCATCGCAGGGCTGACGCCTGCCAACGCGCTGCCCCGCCCGCTGGCCAGCATGGCGCGCGAGCTGCGCGCCCGCGCCGATCAACTCGCCCTGCCGATCATCGCGCTGCCCCAGCAAGCGCCGCTGGCCGATGTGCGCGCGGCGATCCTCGCGCTGGTCGCTGAGCGCCGCGACCGCCCCACCTCGCCGCTGGAGCCGGTGGACGCCTACGCTGCGCAGATGCGTGCGAGCCTGCGCAGTGAGGCGCTCGAAGCGCTGCTCGCCGGAGCCTACGTTGGCGAGGCGCAGATGCGGATGCGCGCCAGCCATCTCGGCTATGATCTGAACCAGCCGCACATCGTCCTCTGGGTGCAGTTGCACGCCGCCATTGCGCACAATGCTAAACACGACGCTAGATACGATGGCGCGCACTATCTAGCGCGCAGCCGCGCGCTTGCCGAGGCGTTGCAAGTGGCGCTGGGCGCGTGGACACAGCTGCGCGAGCCAGATCAGGTGATCGCGCTGCTGCCGCTTGGCCCCGACCGCAGCCCGCAAGACCTCGCCGAGCGCGTGGCGACGCAGATCACGCGGACGCTCGGCGACGCGCAGGATCGGCGCACGCCGGAGTGGGCGGCGGGACTGGGCGAGCCTGCATCGGCGCCAGCGCAGGTGCGTCGCTCCGCGCAGGAGGCGCAAGACGCGGCGCAGTTGGGCGCGATGGTGCTGGGTACACGCCACATCGCCCGCCCTGCCGATCTGGGCGTCTATCGCCTGCTGCTGACGCTGCGTGAGCATAACGAGCTGGCGCCATTCACGCAACGCGCATTGGAGCCGCTGCTGCGCGACCAGCGCCACGGCGACACGCTGATCGAGACGCTCGAAGCGTTCTTCGCCTGCAATGGCAACAGCACCAGGGCGGCGGAGAAGCTACATCTGCACCGCAATTCGCTGCTCTACCGTCTCAACCAGGCGCGCGACCTGCTGGGACAGGACCTCGACGATCCAGAAACACGTCTGACGCTGCAACTCGCCATCAAGGGGCGGCGCGTGCTGCGCCTGAAGGAAGAGCGGCCGGCCTATGAGCAGTAAACAGCGCGCCAACTCCGCCAACGCCGCGAGCGCGTCATCTTCCCCATCGGGCGTCTTTGCGCGACCAACGCCGCCCACTGCCTATCCGGTGACGGTCTCGCACATGCAGATCGCGCCACTGCTGGAGGCCTGTTTTCAGCGCCAGGTGGAGCGAGCGGCGAGCGGCGATGTGGTTGAGGTCACCACCTCCGCTGACCTGGGGCTTTCACCCGTGATTGTCACGCTCTCCGCCGAGGGCATCCGCTATCCCACGGGTGAGCGGCTTCCCTGGGACACCGCGCGCAGCATCGCCGACTCGCCCAACCAGTGCTTCGCCATTGAGGGCCACGCCGCGCAGGCGGTCGCGCGCTTCTCGCCAACGACCAACACCTTGCGCTCGCTGATGCCCACATCCGGCGCGCCCACCACGCTCGTCTCCGGCTTCTCGATGCACCGCATCAAGGGGACAGAGCCGTGGGCGGACTCAGTGGCCAAGGCGCGGGCCGTCGCGCCAATCACCGGGCGCACGCTCGATACGACCACGGGTCTGGGCTACACCGCGATTCTGGCGGCGCGCTCGGCGGCTGAGGTCGTCACCATCGAGCTAGACCCGACCGGCCTGGAGATCGCGCAGCGCAATCCGTGGTCGCATGAGCTATTCGACCAGCCCAACATCCAGCGCATCGTCGGCGACGCCTTTGAGGTGGTCGCCGAGCAGCCCGCCGCCTCGTTCGACTGCATCATCCACGATCCACCCTACCTGTCGCTGGCGGGCGAGTTGTACTCCGAGGAAATGTATCGGCGGCTGTTCCGCACGCTGCGCAAGGGTGGCCGGCTCTTCCACTACATCGGCGACCCACGCAGCGCGTCGGGCGCCAGGACGACCGCTGGCGTCCTGCGGCGGCTGGAGGCAGCGGGCTTCCAGCGCATCACCCGGCGTCCCGATGCCTTTGGCGTCACGGCGACAACATGAGCGCGGTATGTGATTCTCAATAAGCTATCAACCGCAATGCGTCCCACTGAATTGACACCCGGTTGTCAGGCGCCTATACTCGACTCAAGAGATTATCAGCCGGTTTTCATCGCCCTGGCGCGCGTCCCAGATGGCGTGTGGCAGGAGGGAAGGGAGAGAAGCGCACATGCGTACCACGAGCGTTGCGCTCATCATCCTTGGTGTAGCGCTTATCGTGTTTGGCGTGCTCGATCACTTTCTGGCGTTTACGCAGATTCCGTACGAGCTGTATATCTTTGGGATCGTTGGCTTCATCATCGGGGCCATCGGCGGGACGCTGGGAACCCTGACGGGCGGCGTGATTCCGCCTCCGCCTGACCCTGAGGCCGAGGCTCCCATGATCATCGAGTAGCTCCACACTCCTCGTGTGCGCGCCTGCCAGGCTGAGGGAGAAGGATGGCCGATGCCAGCGGAAACGATCACCCGTGAACGCGCCGCGCTGCTGATGGCGCAGGTCTATGCGCTGGTGCGCGCCTGCCCTGCTGGCCGCGTCACCACCTACGGCGCGCTGGGCGCAGCGCTGGGCTTTCCGCGCGGCGCCCGCATGATCGGCTGGATCATGAATGAGACACCCAAAGGCGCGGATGTGCCTGCGCAGCGTGTGGTCAGCGCGAAAGGTGAGCTGACCGGAAGCTGGGCGTTTGGCCAGCGCGGGCGCATGCGCCAGTTGCTCGAAGCCGAGGGCGTCCCCTTCACCGAGGCGGGCGCCGTAGACATGAAGCGCGCAGGCTGGGACCCGCGCCGCGACCTCTCGCAAGAGCAACTCGACACGCTCATCAATACCGTCGGCGAGCAGATCGAGGTTTCTGACAACCTGATGCGCCTGCTGCGCGATGACCCCGCCTCGCCCTTCCGCGTCACGCGCGACGAACAGCCCTGATGAATTGTATGTGGTTTGAGCACAATGCCAACTTTGTGGCCTGCCTCAGCATTATGACTGTTACAATTCAAGTGAATAAAAGACTTGACAATGGAGTACGATGCCTATATGCTTTCCTCACTGCTGCTACCAACCTTCGGCAGATCTGATGCGGGTCCTATATGTGATTCAGTGCGAACAGGATGAGAGCCATAGGAGCAGCTATCGGCCAGCCAGAGGCGATCGCTGAAACATCTGGAACATAGGATACAAAAGAAGGAGAAACCATGACAACCAGAACGTTTCAACGCAGTGCGGTAGCTATCGTGACCTGCCTTATGCTCTTCGCTCCGGACTTTACCGGATCAGTGGTCCATCAGACACCCATACATTATGGCCCAGTTAATTCGACTCAGGCAACTGGTGCGCAATCGGTCATAGTTAATGCGGCGCCTATTGATGACGCCGAACTGCGAAAACATGTCTTGCTGACTGCTGGACCAGCCCTTGTAGCAA
>JAICSR010000213.1 GCA_025936795.1 Ktedonobacterales bacterium
CTCTGCTTGAACATGCACTTGCACGAGACCCTGCATCCCGCCACATAGGCGCCCCGCGCTGGCGACATCTGCTGACAGATGAGGTCAGGCGCAGCGCTTCCCGCCGTGAGTTCCCCTTCATGCTGTCACTTCCCTTGTATTCGGCGCGCTGGTTGCGCATTGTATAAGACGCGACATAGTGGAACAAATGTTTTAACTAATAGGCGTATTGAGGACGTGCGAGGGGGCGCTGATGCAGTCTGACGCCAAACCCGCTGAGGCGCGCGCGACCAGCGGCTTCCCTTCACCAGCGGAAGACGTGGCGGAGAGCCGCCTCGACCTCCAGGCGCTGCTGGTGCGACGGCCAGCGGCGACCTACTTCCTGCGCATGCGTGGCGAGGCGATGCAGGGGGCAGGCGTCTTCGCGGGTGACATCCTGGTGGTGGATCGCTCGCTGCGTCCAACGGCGCGGCGGCTGATCGTGCTGGCGAGTGGGGGCGAGTTGCTGGTGCGCCGCTACCTGCGTGCTGTGGTCAGTCAAGGCGTGATCTTCGTCGCGGGCGGCGCTGGCGAGAGTGAGGCGCTCGCGCTGGGCGATACGGCTGACCCGGCTAATTCCTCGCGTGCCCTCGTCTGGGGCGTGGTGACCTACGTCATCCATCGGGCAGACACGCTCGATCTCGATGCGGCGGGGGACAGCTCAGCGCATGTCGGCCGCTACGCCAACGTGCAGGATGTTGGGTAGGTGGGCACATCATGACTGCTGAGATGACCACTGGGACGAGACCGCCGCCGCTGTTCGGCCTCGCCGATTGCAACAACTTCTACGCGAGCTGCGAGACTGTCTTCCGCCCGGACTGGCATGGACGTCCACTGGTCGTACTGGGCAACAACGACGGCAATATCATCGCGCGTAGCTCCGCCGCCAAGGCGCTCGGGGTGCCGATGGGCGCGGCGCTGCATCAGGTGCGCGACCTCATCCGCCAACACGACATCATCATCTGCTCGGCTAACTTCGCGCTCTACGGCGACATGAGCCAGCGCGTGATGTCCATCCTCGAACACTACGCCCCGCACCTGGATGTCTATTCGATTGACGAGGCGTTCCTCGACCTCGCGCCGGTTGCGACGCTCCCGCTGCCGCAGCGCCGTGCGTTCGCCGCCGAGGTGCGCGAAACGGTCGGGCGCTGGACTGGCATCCCGCTCTCGGTTGGTGTCGCGCCGACGAAGACATTGGCCAAGGCAGCGGCGGAGTGCGCCAAACACGATGCGACGCTGGGTGGCGTCTGCGTGCTGGGGAGCGCGGCCAGTGAGCGCGAGGCGCTGCTGCGCGAGCTGCCAGTGGGCGATGTCTGGGGTATTGGCCCACGACGCGCGAAGCTGCTGGTGGGCTTCGGCATCACGACTGCTGCGGATCTTGCCCAGGCCGACGCCCATTGGGTGCGCCGCCATCTGACCGTGACGGGCGCACGCACGCAGCTCGAACTGCGCGGGGTTTCCTGCCTGCCACTCGACGAGGCTCCGGAGAAGCGCAAGCAACTCTGTGTCTCACGCTCCTTCGGGCGACCGGTCACCGAACGGTCAGAACTGCATGAGGCGGCGGCATTGTTCACTGCCCATGTCGCTGAACGCTGCCGCGCACAGCGTACGCTCGCCACACATCTCACCGTGTTCCTCACGACCAACCCGTTTCGTGCGACGGAGCCACAGCATAGCGCCAGCGCGACGATCCCGCTGCCACGCGCCACAGCGGATACGCGCGAGCTGCTGGAGGCGGCGTCTGTCGCGTTGGGCCGCATCTATCGGCCTGGTTACCGCTATCATAAGCTGGGGGTCATCCTGGGCGAGTTCATGCCGGATGCGGTGCGCCAGGGGGAGTTGTTCAGTGAAGAGCAGCTGACGCCAGGCGCGCAACATCGCGAGCGGGAGCGCAGTGAGGCGTTGATGCGCACGCTCGACGCGATCAACGCGAAATTCGGGCGCGACATGATTCGCCCACTCAGCGCAGGCATCGCACAGCCGTGGCGGATGAAGCAGGCGCAGCGGTCGCCGAGGTATACGACGCAGTGGAGTGAGCTGGCCGAGGCATGGTGAACATGCGCGGCAGGAGAGATGGGACGCCGATCAGCAGTTCAGCTATTGTCCGAGTTGCCAACGGCAGTTATGGTCGACGTAGTTGAGCTGGTCATTCCGGCGTCGGATTGGGCAGCCGTTAACACCCTAAGATTATAGGGCCCCAGAGAGAACTGTGCATGAGATCACAACTCGCGGAAATCTCCAATGGCGTCGTAGTACCCGACAACAAACCTTACGAGCGGTTTGTGCAGGTCGTATCTAGTGACGAGTCGTTTGATGTCTTCCATTGCGATCTGATCAGAACCGATCAAGAAGACGATGTACTCTTTTTGCCATTCTCCCTCAGCGAAGAGGTATATATCCGCCATCACATTCCGCAGTCGGTATGGATCTCGCACATACTTGACTTCGATGCCCGTCACTGTCCCATCAGGCTGCGTTAGGCTAAAGTCAGAGCGACCTTGTTTAGATTCCTCCACGGTGCCATCGGGATAGTTGGATTGCAGCCAGATTCGCGCTGTCTGCAGCGCCATGTTCGCCATCCTTGGTGTTGCGTTTGTTGGCCGCTGAATGACGAATCCATAGGGTTTTGCCACGGCAATTGCGATGCCGACAAAGTTCATGGGAGCCTCTGGCATCTCGACATGAACAGTGCTGTCGGTTGCGCTGTCATAGGTAATGAGGCTCCCATCCGCTGTGTGAAGAATGATCGCGTCCGGCCTGACTCCAAGTCCGTGGTTGTATGTACCTGAGCCTATCCCCGAAAACGAACTTATACGAGGTAGGTCACTTGCCTGCGCTACGGTTCTTAGTTGAGATTGGATACCCCCTATTTCGGCGGACAGGCTGCCGACTGCGAGTTTGATGTCGGCAATGCCTGTGCTGACAGGATTGTTACTCTGCTGCAATTGTTGTATGTTGATAGCTGCGGAAATGGGTGTTTCGATCTCAGTGTCAGGATCATGCGACTCAAAGTTGCGGATTTGGCTCGCAATCTCGTCCTTGCAACGTTCAACACTGCCAAGATCATGGACGTCCACCTTGATTGTTCGCATGCTAGAAACGTCAAACGGGATTGTCTGGTCGGCATCAATCAGGAGAATCGCTGGTTTCCTGAAGGCATGCCTTACCGCCAATTCGTAGAACACGTTTGGATTCTTGTCAGTCATGTCCGCTATCACCAAGTCAGCTTCTACCAAGCGCTGAATGATCTGCGATGTGATGATACCTGGTTCAGATATGCGATCGGCGCGAGTTGCCTTGTAGCCAAAGTTCGGGACAACCTTGTCAATGATGTAGTCGAAAACCTGGTCAGATCGCTTGCGTGTGACCGATCCCTCATCACCAATGGGGGCAATGACGAAGCAAGTCTTGCTGTCTTGGCTCTCCGACATGGACGAACCTCCAAACACGGACGCTGTGTGTTGCCGTGGCGTGTGCTGTGCGCCTACCCACTTTATCTTTGCTCCACATCATCCCACAGCTGTCGCGCCTCCGCCGCTGGCCGCGCCTTGGGCGCCTGCTTGAACGTGCGGTTCACCTGCCGAATCGGCGGCATGTCCACCTGCTTGCCTGCCAGTAGCTCGGAGATGGTCAGCACCTGGAGACGTGGATGTTTGCTCCAGTGCGACTCGTAAAAGCCTGTACTGGCTGCATCCGTTCGCATCGGCGCCTGCTCGCGTTCGATGGCGCCACGCAGGTCGCGCGCATCCCTACCTGCGCGATATTGGCAGTGCAGGTAGTTACGGTGTAGCCTTCCGATCAGAGGTCGCATCCTTCGTAACACGCAACACGCCTCGCTGCGCCTGTATGCTACATCGCCAACCTGCGAGTGTCAACCTTCAGATAGCGACCTTTTTGACAACTCGTCGGGCTAATCGCCCCTCTACGCAGACGCGCCTGCGCCACCCTGACGACGCGGCGTTGTTTCGTGTATGCTGGAAGCAATGATCGTCCTGCGTCGCCAAGGGGTTCACCAGGGTGAGACAGGCGGCGGAGGAGCCTACTCAGGAGAGAACAGACGAGGATACACATGACTGAGCCTGCGACGCGCGTGAAGCAGTTGGCGCCGGACCTCTGGCTGCTGGATACGCTTTTTCAGGGGGTTCCCGGGGTCATCGCCAGCTATCTGCTGACTGGCCCCGATGGGCTGGCCCTCGTGGATGTCGGGTCAGCCGTCACGCTCGATACCTTGCTGGCGAGTATCCGCGCGACCGGCCACCAGCCGGAGGAGCTTGCGCATATCCTGCTGACACATATCCACCTCGATCACGCCGGGGCCACCGGGCCGCTGCTGCGCCACGCGCCACATGCGCGCGTCTACGCGCATCACATCGGCGCGCCACATCTCATCAATCCCGACAAGCTGATCGAGAGCGCAACACGCATCTACGGCGACCAGATGGGACGGCTCTGGGGCCAGATGCTACCCGTGCCAGAGGAGCGTATCTCACTGCTGGATGAAGGGGTCGAGGTACGGGTGGGCGAGCGCACGCTGCGCGCGCTCTACACGCCGGGCCACGCCATCCACCATGTCGCGTTCCACGATGCGGCGCACGCGGCGATCTTTCCGGGCGACGTGGCGGGCGTGCGTCTGGAAGACATTGCCTATGTGCGGCCTCCGACCCCGCCGCCAGACCTCAACCTCGAAGACTGGACGGCCAGTATCGAGCGGCTACGGGCGCTGCGTCCTGAGACGCTCTATCTGCCGCACTTTGGGCCAACCGCAGGCTCAGATAGCCACTTCGACGAGCTGCGCGACCGACTCTTTGCCTGGGGCGAGATTGTGGCGCGTGGCATGCGAGAAGGTGAGAACGACCAGCGCCTCGCCGCCGATCTCGCCGCTGCGGCTGATCCTGAGGTGGCGCAGGTGGCGGCGATGAGCGGGGCAGGCGCGGCGGGCGACGCTGAGGAGGCGGTTCAGCGCTACGAGCTGGCGACGAACTATCTGATGAGCGCGCAGGGCTACATGCGCTACTACAAAAAGGTCCATCCCGAAGCGCTCGCCAACTGATACTCGCCGCTACGATTGCGTGTCGTAAGCCGTCTGAACAGCAGTGTGAACTGTCAGCGCCCGCCAGTCATCCGGCTGGGGGGCGCTCTGCATATGGGCATCTGGTGGAGCAAGGGCGAAACAGTATGAGTAAAAGTGTTGGCAAGCGACGTGTGACGCTGAGCGATCCGCTCGACCACGGCGCCATCGAGGCGCTGGTGGCTGGTCGTCATGGCGCGCCATTCGATGTGCTGGGTCGCCACGTCACGGCAGTGAACGGCGAGCCAGTCACGATCATTCGCGCATTCATCCCAGGCGCCAGCGCGGTGTGGGTAGCGCCGCAGACCGACGGAGACGCGGCGCAGAGCGAGCCGCTGCCAATGAAGCAACTGCGCGCTGAAGGCCTCTTCAGCCTCGTGACGCCGGGCGAGCCTTTTATCGGCTACCTGCTCGATGTCCAACGCGAGGAGAAGGCTCCCACACGCATCGCCGACCCCTATTCATTCCCGCCGCTGCTCAGCGAATATGACCTGTACCTGATTGGCGAGGGCACGCACCAGGACCTCTATGAGCGGCTCGGCGCGCATCCCAGGCGCATTCGCGAGGTGGATGGCGTCGCGTTCGCCGTCTGGGCGCCCAATGCCCGCCGCGTCAGCGTCGTTGGCGATTTCAACCACTGGGATGACCGCGCACACCCGATGCGGATGCGCGCCAATGGCGTCTGGGAGTTGTTCATTCCCGGCCTCACGATTGGCGCGCTCTATAAGTACGCCGTGCTCTCGTGGAATCAGGGGTTTCGAGCGCTCAAGGCTGACCCCTTCGCCTTCACGGCGGAGTTGCGACCCGGCACCGCGTCGCGCGTGTGGGACCTCGGTGGCTATGTCTGGGGCGATGACGCCTGGCTGCGCGAGCGCGTGCACGCCAACAGCTTCGAGGCGCCCATCAGTGTCTATGAGCTGCATGTCGGCTCATGGCGCCCGGATGGTGGCTCAGACACGCCGCACGTCAGCTACCGCACGCTGGCGCATCAACTGGCGCCCTACCTCCAGCAGTTGGGCTACACGCATGTCGAGCTGATGCCGGTGGCCGAGCATCCCTTCGATGGCTCGTGGGGCTACCAGGTGACGGGCTACTTCGCGCCGACCAGTCGCTATGGCTCGCCGCAGGACTTCATGTACTTCGTGGACTATCTGCATCAGGCGGGCATCGGCGTGCTGCTCGACTGGGTGCCTGCGCACTTCCCCAGAGACGCGCATGGGCTGGCCTACTTCGATGGCTCGCATACCTATGAGCATGCGGATCCACGCCAGGGCGAGCAGCTTGATTGGGGAACGCTCGTCTTCAACTACGGACGCAATGAGGTGCGCAACTTCCTCGTCTCCAACGCGCTGTTCTGGCTGGACAAGTACCACATTGATGGGCTGCGCGTGGATGCGGTCGCTTCGATGCTCTACCTGGATTACTCACGCAACGAGGGCCAGTGGGTGCCGAACCAGTATGGCGGGCGCGAGAATCTGGCCGCGATTGACTTCCTGCGCCAGTGCAATAGTGTCGTCCATCAGCGCTATCCGCACGCCCTGATGATCGCCGAGGAGTCTACTGCCTGGCCGGGCGTGACGAAGCCCGTCAGCGAGGGTGGCCTGGGCTTCTCCTATAAGTGGAACATGGGCTGGATGCACGACATCCTCCAGTATTTCCACCGCGAGGCCGTACATCGTCAGTATCACCAGAATGAGATGACCTTCTCCTTCATGTATGCCTTCTCGGAGCGCTTTATGTTGCCGTTCTCGCATGACGAGGTGGTTCACATGAAGGGCAG
>JAICSR010000073.1 GCA_025936795.1 Ktedonobacterales bacterium
AAAGGCGACTACATCCCATAGAATGAACGCGAAAATGAACGTATGCTCGCTTTGTGGTACTCTTCCAAGTAACGCCGCATCCTAATCCTAACGTGAATCCTAGTCCGCGTAGGCGGACTTCGCGGCCCGCAGGCCCTCCAGGCGCGGTTTCAACCGCCAGCCGAAGTCCCTGCGCGGTGTACATCCTGATACTGAATCCGAGTCGGTGATGGTCATTGCGCGCCCCCTCCCCCAATCCCTCTCCCGCCCTGTGGGCGAGGGGCTTGGGGGTGAGGGTTCACCTCGCGCCGATCAGCCCTTGCCCTCCAGCAGCGGCAGGGTGAACCAGAAGGTGGCGCCTGCGCCTGGCGCGCTCTTCACGCCGACCTGCCCGCCATGCCGCTCCACAATCATCCGGCTGATGTAGAGGCCCAGCCCCAGCCCCACGCCCGACCCGCTCAGCGCCTCGATGCCCTCCGCACGATGGAAGCGCTCGAAGAGGCCGCGCTGCTGCTCTGGCGAGAGGCCCGGCCCCTGGTCAGTCACCTCCACACGCGCCATCGCGCCATCGCGCCGCAATGTGACGGCGATGGGCGGGCCAGTGGGCGCATAGCGCAGCGCGTTTGTGAGGTAATTCGTCAACACCTGCCGCACCCGATCCGCATCCGCCAGCGCCATGATGGGCGCGGCAGGGAGGTCGAGCGTGATGGCGCGCTCAGCCGTGGTGAGCAGCACCTCCTGCGTCGTCTCGCGCACCAGCGCATTCAGCTCACAGGGCGCCATGCGATAGGTCAGCTTGCCCGACGAGATGCGCGAGATGTCGAGCAGATCACTCACAAGGCGCTCCTGCCGCTCCACGCCGACGGCGACATTGGCGAGCAGATGCACGAGTCGCGTGAGTTGTTGGCCGACCCCTGGCGTGTCGCCTAGCTCGGCGTCGAGGGTGCGCGCCCGCCGCTCGGCCAACTGAACATTTGCCTTGACGGAAGTGAGGGGCGTGCGCAGTTCATGTCCGGCGATGCCGATGAACTCATCCATGCGTTTGTTCAACTCTTGGAGCGCCATCGTGTTCGCCCGCGCAACCTCGCGCTCGCGCAGCAGCCGCTCGCGCTCCAGCACCACCGCGCCCAGCCGCGCCACCGCCTCGGTGAGCTGAATCTCCTGATCTGAAAAGTGATGTGGCACGTTGCGCCCGTCTTTGCCAATCTCCAGATAGTCAAGTACGAGCAGACCCACCAGCCGCCCTTGCATAGACATCGGCATGACGAGCGCGGTGGTAGTGCCGTAGGGGTTGGGCTGCGTGTTGTAGGGCGGCTGCGTCATGTCCAGCACGATTGATTCGCCAGCCTGCAATTGCGCAAGCATCTCTGGCGCTGTGGTTTCAAGGGCGCTTTGCTCAGGCTGGCCCTTACGCTCCTCCTTCCACTCGCGCTCCTGCTCAGGCGTCAGGCCGACAAAGGCCACCTGGCGCATCATCAACCGCTCACCCTCAAGCCCAGTAATGACCACGCGGCTGCACCCCAGCACAGTGCGCGTCAACTCCGCTAGCCGCCAGGTGATCGAGCGCTCAGTTGCGCCTGCATCAGAATCGGCCTCAGTAGTAGATTCGCTATCACCATCGGCGTCCTCAGCGCCTGCGCCGACAAGCGACTGGGTGATCGCGAGAAAGCCTTCGAGCGTCTGGCGTGTGCGCTCAGTGAGTTGCATGCGTTCGGTCACATCCACCAGCGCGACCACTGCGCCGACGATTGCCCCCTGGGCGTCGTGGATCGGTACAGTGCTGCTGAGCGCGACACGGATCTGGCCATCGAACGCCTGAATGCGAATCTCTTCGCCGATAGAGCGCTCGCCTTTGGTCAGGGCGCGGGTCACCGCCCACTCTTCTGGCGCGATGCGCCGACCAGTCTCGTGCCACCAGCCGACGTAGGTATCGTACTCACCCAGCGATTGCAGCATCGGGGCATTTTCACCCCAGATGGTCTTGCCCATGGCGTTCACTTCGACGAATGCGCCATTGGCGTCGACGATGATCACGCCAATCGGCAGCACATCCAGCACGGCGCGCAGGCGCCCGTTGGCCGCTTCGAGGTCGTGGGCGCGTTCACTCAGTTCACGCTCCAGCCGCCGCCGCTCGGTGACATCGTGATAGACGGCAATGGCGCCGAGCAGCGTCCCATTCGAGCCTCGCAACGGAGCGGCGCTGCAATTGACCTCGATCTCGGTGTCATAGAGCGTGTGGAGGCGCAGGTCCATCGCGTCCGCGCCCGTGAGCGACTCACCACGCAACGCTCGCATGTGGGGCGCCTCGGCGATGGAGAGCAGACGCCCGTCGGCGTCGTGCATGGGTACGTGAGCCGCGCGCTCGGCGACGGGGAGTTGCGCAAAGTTCCGCTCGCGGTCGTAGCCCAGCATGGTGTACGCCGCCGCATTGCTGAGGATGATGCCGCCATTGAGGTCATAGACCAGCACTCCGTCGCTCATCGCCTCGAAGGTCGCCGCTAGCGCCGCCGTCTGGCTGGCCGCCAGGTTGCGCGCCGCCTCGGCCTCAGCCAATGCACGGGCGCCCTGCTCTTCTTCGCGCCGCAGATCAGTCAGATCGCGGATGGCGGCCATGAACTGCTCTGGTTCGTCGCCCTCAGGGGGCAGCCGCACGACACTCAATTCGATGGGAAACTCGGAGCCGTCGGCGCGCAACCCCATGAAGTGAACCCGCTGCCCCAAAATGACGCTCTCGCCCGACGCCAGATAGCGCGCAAGGCCTTGCTCATGTTGCGCGCGATAGCGGTCGGGGATGATGAGATCGGAGACGCGCTGGCCCAGCGCAGCGGCGCGCAAGTGCCCAAAGGTGCGCTCGGCGGCGGCATTGAACTCGGTGACGCGCCCTTGCGTATCCATGCCCACGATGCTGTCGAGCGCGCTATCAATCAGCGCACGATAGCGCGCCTCGTTCGCCTGCCGCTGTGGCGCCGCTGGCGCTCCGCTCTCTCCGCTCGCGGGTGAGGCGGCTTGCGCGTCAGCGGGCTGGCCATGCGAAGGCGCTGGCCGCTGGTCTGCTGCATGCTGACGTGACGGGTCATCCCGTCGTCCCTTGCTCCGCGCCGCCACACCATACTCCCTCTACGCTCAGCAGCCGAAACTCGCCGCGTCATCTGTCGCGCCTGCGCGCTCACGAGACACGCCAGCGGAGGATGTGGTCCCCTAACCGTATGGCTGTGTGATCTCAGCAACCCACATACCGAACGGCGACTCGGCGCCGACTGGCTCCCCTTCACGAGAGCCAGCGCAGTTCGGTGGCATGAGTCATAGCAAGTATGACACATCGCTGCAATAGCCATGGCTCACGCGCCACGCGGGCTACGTGGCCGCGTGGCGCAGCGTCATCGACGCCCATTGCTGGCCGATGGCTCGCGTTCCACATGGACATCTGGGGCGCCTGGGGCGCCTGGCGCTGCCGTGTGTGCAGAGTGGCGCCGCGTCCTGCCAACATAGGCGTCGAGCGGGCCGGGTAGCTCCCGCTCGGCGGTCGCTTCGAGGCGTCGCTCGTTGCGCCGCAGCCAGAGCACACCCACCACGACCAGCAGCGCCGCCAGCCCAATCGTGACCCTGGCGAACAGGCCAGAGACGCGCTGAACCGCGTCGCCGAGCGCGTAGCCCCCGACGCCATAGAGCGTCGCCCAGACGACGCCGCCCGCGGCGTTGAATGCCAGAAAGCGTCGCCATGGCATGCGATTGATGCCCGCCAGGAACGCCGCCCACGCGCGCAGCACTGCGACAAACCGCCCGAAGAAGACCACTTTGCCTCCATGCCGCCGGAACAGGTAGATTCCCAGCTTCAGCTTGCCTTCGCCCAGATGGATGAAATGCCCATAGCGGCGCAGCAGGCGAAAGCCGCCCTCGCGCCCCACCAGGTAGCCGAGGTTGTCGCCGAGAATGGCGCCAGCGGCGGCGGCGATGATGATAAACGGGAGCTGGAGATGGTGCGTCGTCCCGGCGTAGATCGAAGCGGCGAGCAGCATCGTCTCGCCGGGAAACGGAATGCCCGTGCTCTCCAGCGCGACAAAGACGAGGACCGCCCAGTAGCCATACGTCGCCAGCAGAGACATGAACGTGTGCACGTCAATGTGCAGCATAGGCGAGCGTACCCGATCGGTGGTATGCGGCCATCGCTATGCCCCGCCGCTGCGCAGATGCTCGCCGACCGCGTTTGGCACGATCATGATGCCACCGGCGCCAAAGCGTGTGACGTCTGCCGCCTGAATCTGCGGCGCACGTCCGCGCAGTCGGTCGAGCAGCGGCGCATCCAGCGTATATGCCTGCACATGCTCCGCCGCGTCATCCAGTTCCACCGCTTTGACCATGCCCAGCAACTCGCCACCCTCCGTCACGACCTTCATATGCTGGGCGCTATCGAGCGTAAGCGCGCCAGTCAGCTCGGCGAACCGATCTTCGTCGTTGACCGCCGAGTGATCCACGACGGTGACGGCGTCAGGGCCAATCGCGCTGACACCTGCGCGGGGCAGCGCCTCAGGGTGGCTGAGCCTGCCCGCTTTGACGCGAAAGCCCAGCACCGCGCGATAGTTCGCGTCGAACAATACGTCGTCTATCCAGCCAATCTTGGTCGCGTCCGCCAGCGTGACCACCGCCCGCCCTTTCAATTCATCTGCGCGCATCCTGCCGTTCTCCTTCTGATCGCGTCCTCATCGCGTCCTCATCGCGTCGCCATCCAGAGCGCCTGAGCGCGAGAATTGCAAGATGTGTACCATGTCCTGAGGCAAACCAGCCGGAATCAAGCCAGGCGGGAGCAGGCCAGGCGTGCAAACGAACCGGGCCGACTCCCAGTTCTGGGAATCGGCCCGGTTCAGCGTGTGATGGCGAGGAGGCGCTCGATGGCTAGCCGCGTGGTGCGGCGGGTGGCTCGTCGGGCGGCACTTCCTCGAAGCTGGTCACTTCTTCGGCGATGCGTACCTGCTTGCCGGTGCGCGGGTCAACGGAGTAGATTTCGCGCTGCACGGCGGCATTGCCAGGCGTCGCCTGCCCGTTGCCCTGCACCGTCACCGTGTCGCGCTCCTGGATGGTGACTGGCTCCTCCTTGCGCCGATTGCGCGCGAAGAGCAGCAACAGCAGCAGCAAGAGCAGCAACAGCAGCAGGCCAACCAGGCAGTACACGACCGTCCAGGCGCCCGATGGCGGCCAGGAGGGTGGCCAGACGAGGCCCGTCGTGCCGGTTGTCCCGGTGCTCGTGCCAGTCCCTGTTCCTGTGCCAGTTCCCGTCCCGGTCCCTGTGCCAGTCGAGGCGGTTGCGGTCGGGGTCGCGCCCGTCACGGTCAGCGACGACTGCGCGGAGAGCGTCGGCGTGCTGGCGCAACTGCCCTGCGGCACGACCGCTGTGACGACATACTGGGTCGTCTGCGTCACAAAGGGCGCATTGAAGGTGACGGTGAACCCACCATTCGTGATGGCCGATGTGCCGACGCTGGTCGCGCAGCCATTGCTGCCCTGCGGACCGTAGAGCACCTCAACCGTCTGCGAGCCATTCAGGGTAAAATTCGTGCCGGTGACGGTCACTTTGGCGCCAGCGGCCACCGGAGTCGTCACCGTGATGGCAGGCGCGCTGGCCGAGGTCGCGTGGAAGACGTTGTCTGAGGGGAAGGTCGCGCTCCCCGTGGTGAGGCAGACGTGATAGTCGCCTGGCTGGGTGGACGGCCACTGGAAGGAGATGTTGATCCCGCCGTCGCTGCCCGCCGTTCCGCTGGCGCCGGAGATGACTGTCACCCCCGACGTGCAGTCGCCCGCGCTATAGCCAACGGTCACATCGGCGCCGGGGGTGAACCCGCCGCCCGTCACCGTGACATGCGTCCCGGCTGGCCCGTTATCGGGCGAGACAGCGATACCATGCCCATGACCACTGGCCAGAACCGCGCCCGCAGGCGTGGCGACCAGCGCCAGCAGCAAGAGCAGTGGCGCGATGAGCGCGACCACGATCAGCGAGCGCTTCTGCCC
Source organism: Ktedonobacterales bacterium (assembly GCA_025936795.1). Taxonomy (GTDB): domain Bacteria; phylum Chloroflexota; class Ktedonobacteria; order Ktedonobacterales; family JADMIN01; genus JAKAIY01. The sequence continues at coordinate 5,980 of JAICSR010000073.1, forward strand.
ACGTCGCAGTTGGGTCGCCGACGAAAGTCTTACGTCGTCCCGCTTGTTGAATGTGCGCATGAAGTGCGGCGCCTCCTCTTAAGACACGTGTCATGTCGTTGCCCGACGGGTTTCCCCCACATGCGGCGCATGCTTTCAGCCCCGGCGATACGCTGCCCGCTCGCCGCGTATGTCGGCGTACCGGGCGAGCAGGAGAGATGAGAGCGGAAAAATACCAGGCGAGTGTACCATTGACCAATCAGGCTGTCAACGCGCGAAGCCTGCGGTACCCCCTTCTCTCACTAACGAATCAGCCAGCGGATGGTATTGCGAATGGCGCCAGTCAACCCGAAAATCGGGCAGAAACACTGAGCGTCCGCAGGACCATCGGCGCGTATGCATCTGGGCGATGGGTTTGCGTGGAGACGATGCCGGTGAGTATACTGAGAAGAATAGAGGAGAGCGCCGTTGCGCAGCGGGCCTCAGTGGCTGCTCTACACACGATCGGGCCAACCAAGACCGCAGGAGAATCGAGACGCGACGCATGGACGATACCCTGGAGCCAGAAGGGCAGCCGTCGGACGACGGCTACCGGGGAGTGTCGCCTATGCTCATGCCTGCCCCCGCCTGGAAGCGTCGGCTCTTCATTGATCGCCCGGCGGACCTGCGCGCTTTCGCCGCTGACCTCGCCAACGCCTCAGTGCTGGCGATTGACGCCGAGTTCGTGCAGAACTATCACCGCCGCGGCCCCGACGATCCATCGCACCGGCTCACCCTGCTGCAGTTTGCGCTGGACAATGACTATCGCGTCTCCTATGTCGTGGACCCGCTGCGCCTAAGCGATCTCTCGCCGCTCCAGGCGCCGCTGGAGAGCGCCGGAATCCTCAAGCTCTTTCATGGCATGAGCTCAGACATCCGCGTGCTGGCCTCGCGTGGGCTGGTCGCGCGCCACACGCTCGACCTGGAGGCCGTCAGCCGCTCACTCTTTGGCCAGCGCGAGTCTGGCTTGCAGGCGATGTTGCTGCGGGCGACAGGTGAGCGCCTCGACAAGAGCCTGCAACGCGCCGACTGGTCGCGGCGTCCGCTGACCCCGGCGATGGTCGCCTACGCCGCGCGCGACGCCGAAGTGACGTATGTACTCTACCGCTGGTTCCTCGAACACTATCCCAGCGCCCTCGGCGCCTTCGAGATCATCGCCGACGACCCTCCGGCGGGGGTCGCGGTGTGGCTGCGCCCCTACCTTGAGAGTGGGCGTGGTGGACGCCCGATTGATGTCGCGCTGGCCGAGGTCGGCCTGGACAACGACATCGGCGCGCAGATCGAGACGCTGCGGCTGGCGCTCGGCGCGAATCTGCGCCCCAACCAGCGTCCGCGCATCATGCGGATCATCACTGATCTGGAACTGCGCGAGCTAGCGCCCGACCTGTGCCCCTATCTCACCGCCACCGCCTCGGAGGAGCGCGCTGGAGCCGCGCGTGCGCTGGGGCGCCTGCGTGTCTTCGCCGCGACTGAGGCGATTCGCGCGCTGCTGACCGATCCCGTGCAAGATGTGCGGCAGGCGGCGCAGACCGCGCTGGGCTTCCTCGAGGGCGGCGCCATCGCACGCCCCAGCCTGCGCACTGAGCGCCGCAATGGGCATCGTGTCTGGTCGGCTGGGCAGCATGCTGAGGCAGAGCCAGCCCCTGCCGAAGCATGGCGCACAGCCCTGCGCGCCCACTTCGCCCTCCCCGAACGCGACGAGAGCAGCGGCCAATAGTATCCGCTGGCCGCTAGCGACGCGAGGACGTGTCGGTGGCGACGGCGGACTGCCCGGCGCGCTCGGCGCGTTCGATACGGCGCATGCGCCAGCGGTGAAACAGACCCCAGACCCCGACGAGTAGGCCGATCAGCAGGGCAATGGCCAGCACGGTGAGCAACGTGCTATCGCCAATCGTGTCGAGCAGGCCGACGGCAAAGGAGGTGATCAGCCCCATCCGCCGCTGCAGGACGGCGCCCAGCAGGAAGTAGATCGCCGACCAGATCAACCCTGCCAGCGCAGCGGAGGGCGCATAGACGCGATAGGGCACGCCTGAGAGGCCGCACATCACCGTTGTTGGCACGCGCAGCCCCGGGATCAGCCGCCCCAGGATAATCGCCAGCGTGCCGCGCTGCGCCAGCCACGTCTCCATACGCTCCAGCCGCTGCGGATTCAGATGGAGGTAGTGGCCATAGCGCATCAGGAAGGAGCGACCACCGCGCCGCATCACCCAGTAGAGCGCCGAGGAGCCAAGGAAGACGGCCAGCGTGCAGAGGCCAAGCACTTCGAGGGTGTAGGGCAGCGTGCGGTGCGGCTGTGCGCCCGCAAGCGCGATGAGCGTGTCGCCTGGCGCTGGCAATGGCACACCGGCCTCTTCGATCAGCAGCAGGACGAAGAGCGCCCACACGCCATAGCTATGCGCCAGATGAAGTACAAGGTGGGTCATACCAGGCAGGACGTGCATACCAGCATCAACTCCATGGCATCGTCTGCATCGTCGCGGCTCACAGCAGGTAGTAGCATAGCATGTCTCGTCGCCCGACGTGTAGCCAACTCTGTGACCCAATGCGCAGCGATTTGCGCTCTCCGACTGCGTTCAGAGCCGAGACGATTCCAGGGCGGAAGGAGTGTGCAGCGCTGCGACGACGCCCGTCCGTTTGTGGCGCCAAATCTGCATGGAAGCGACACCAACGCCGTCAGCGCCGACGGATGATAGCCGCGCAGGATGGAGCTGCAAGTAAAGGAGAGCCTTCCATGGATCAAAGTGGGCAGTACGATCCGAATGACCCCAACCAGCCGAACGCGATTGACACGACGAACCCAGACACTATCCGCCAGACATCGCCTGACCCCACGATCCGTGCGACGCAGGGCGGGCAGACGCAGGACCCAAACAACAATGTGGCTGATCTGGCCAATGGTGAGCAGGTAGAAGTGCCACCAAGCAATCTGGCGGCGGCGAAAGATACGCTCGCCACCCAGAAGAGCGCCGAGCGCGACGCGGCGCAGGACGCCGTGGATCAAACCGATACGAGCGACACCGGGCTGGTGGGCCAGCCATCTGGCACGGGCGCAGGCGCGACAGGCGTCGTGGGGCAGCCATCCGGCACGGGCGCCGGAGTGACGGGTGTCGCTGGCAGCTCCTCGTACACTCCGGGCTACAACCCCGCCGATCCGGGCGTTCTGGGGCAACCATCTGGCACGGGCGCGGGCGCGACAGGCGTCGTTGGCGGCCCCTCTGGCACGGGCGCAGGCAGTAGCGGAGTCGCAGGCAGTCCGTCGTATGGCGCGAATCCGCAGAATGCGAGCAACGATCCAGCGTATAACGCCCCCAGCCAGGGCATTGATCCTCAGGGCTACGACACCACCAATCAGGGCCTTGGCAGCTCGGCTCACGATCCCAACGACCCCACTCAGGGCCAGAGCTACGATCCTGACCAGCAGGGTAGCCAGAGCGGCATGCTCGGCGCGCAGGGAGCCAACCAGGGCTACGATCCGAACCAGAGTGATCAGGATGTGAATCAAGGACTGGGCAACCAGGGTGGTGGGCCTGGCTACGATCCCAACCAGGGCGGCCTGAGCGGCCAGAGCAATGACCCGAACAATCCCAATAACACTCCCAATCAGGATATGGGCAATCAGGGGTACGGCGGCGACGCCAACCCGACTACCCAGCCCTAGCCTGGCTGACGCTCCTCCGGCGCCACCTCGACGACGGTCGGCAGAGCGTTACAGGGGATTGGAATGAGCCGCCACGGCGCTCGACAACGAGCAAGCCGTGGCGGCTCTGTCGCGTCTCCACACCGCCCACCACGCCGTTCAGCGCTGCTGGTGGGCGGCGTCGTTGCGCCAAACGGCCTAGCCGTGATGTTCGCTTTCCGCTTTCCCACGCATGCCTGGGATAGGATAGACATCGCACGGCATATTGTCCGTCACGCGCATCGCAGCAAATGCAGCGAGAGCGCGGCCATGAAGGGAGACGCTGGTGTCTGCGCCATCCACCTCAGAGCCGACAGCCCTGGTTCACCTGCCAGCGGAGTTACGCGCACGCACGCGCGAGCAGGCGAGCATCGCGGTCGCAGGAGCCGACGTGCGAGCGATCATCGTCGCGCTCGACCGCACATTTCCCGGTCTACGCTTCAACCTCTGCGCCGAGACAGGCGAGTTGCGCCCCTTTGTCAACATCTTCGTGGATGGGCGCAATATCCGCCTCGCCTCCGCGCTCGACACGCCTGTCGCCGCCGGATCAGTGATTCACATCATCCACTCCGTCGCTGGCGGCTGAGCCACATGGTCTGAGCCGACCCCGCAGCCAACCCAGCGCGCCGCCTGAAGATCGTTTGAAGATCGTTTGAAGGTTGTTTGCAGGCGGCGCAGTTGATGCCGCTCACGGAGTGGCATTTGGAGGTACCCCAATGGCATCTCAAGGCACACGCGCGCCCCGTTCGGGCGAGACGGTCGTGTTACTCGGCACCAAGCGCGGATTGTTCATGTTGCGCTCGCATGATCGCGTCGAGTGGGAGTGTGTCCCGGCTGGGCTGGAATCGACGCACGTCTACAACGCGACCCTCGATCAGCGCGGCGGCAGGCAGCGCATCTTCGCCGCCGACAACGGCGATTTCTTCGGCACATTCCTGCGCTATAGCGATGACTTTGGCCAGACCTGGCAAGAGCCTGAGCGCGGCATCCAGTTTCCCGAGGAGAGCGGCCTCAGCCTCAATAACATCTGGACAATCGAGCCGGGGCGTCGCTCAGAGCCAGATGTCGTCTATGTGGGCGTTGACCCGGCCAGCCTGTGGGTCAGCGAGGACGCGGGCGTCACCTGGAGCCTCAACGCGGGCCTGGCGCAGCACCCCACCCGCGAGCAGTGGAATCCCGGCGCGGGTGGCCTCTGCCTGCATACCATCGTGCCAGACTACGCCCACCCGGAGCGCATGTGGGTGGGCATCTCGGCGGTTGGCTGTCTGCGCACCGACGACAATGGGCAGTCGTGGCAGTTCATGAACAAGAACACGCGCGCAGGCTTCATGCCCGACCCCTACCCGGAGTTTGGCCAGTGCCTGCATCGCATGACGCAAAGCCCCACCCAGCCGAACGTGCTCTATCAGCAGAATCACTGCGGCGTCTATAAGAGCGAGGACGGCGGTGAGAACTGGATTGACATCCAGCGCGATCTGCCCTCGGAGTTTGGCTTTCCCATCGCGCTCGACCCTGGCCATCCTGATACGGTCTTCGTCATCGTCGAGGAGCCGATGGGGCGCTTCAACGTCGGCGAAAACTTCACGGTCTATCGCACGCAGGATGGTGGCGAGAGCTGGCAGCCGCTGACGAACGGGCTGCCACACGGGCCGGGGGTGCGGCTGGGCGTGCTGCGCCACGGCATGGCGACCGATAGCCATGAGTCCTGTGGGGTCTATGTCGGCGCGAACACCGGGCAGCTCTTCGCCAGCACCGACGCGGGCGAGAACTGGCGTGTGATCGCCGACTATCTGCCACCGATCTACTCCGTCTCTGTCGCAGTGATCGAGTAGACTGCTGGCGCTGGCGGTTGAAACTGCGCCTGGAGGGCGGCCTGGGGCCGCCGCCATGCCTGCCTGCGCGGGTTCGGGCCGGGGTTTCAATCGCCAGCCGAGCAGCGCCTGTATCCAGCATGCGTGCTAGCTGACCAGCTCGTAGACCATCTCGACATCGCCGCAGCGCACCAGGTCGCCATGCGCCAGCGCCAGCGGACGCCGCACGCGCTTCTTGTTGACGAAGACGCCGTTGGCGCTGTTGACATCCTCGATGATCCACTGGCCGCCCATGAAGGTGAGCCGCGCGTGCTGGCGCGAGATTGTTTGATCCTGGAGCAGCAGGTCGCTGCCCAGGCCCCGCCCGATGGTCGTCACATCCTGATGCAGCATGAAGGCGCGCCGCGCGAATGGCCCATTGCGGAAGATCAGGCGACAGTGCAGTGGCCGCCCCGTCGAGGCGAGGAAGCGGTCATTCACAATGCGATGCGCCGCCATATCGTAGGCGCAGATGATGCAATGCCGATTCGCCGGATTGTTGGCCGTGCCGCAGCGGAAGCAGACACCGGGCGCGCCGGGGCGACCCTGCGGCGGGCCGCCAGGCGTGACGGGCGCGACCGGCCCGCTGACAGGCGGCGGCACAGTCACTGGCATGGTGGGGCCTGCGGGCGGGCGACCTGGACCATTCTGCGCTGGCCCCAGTTCCATCCGTACGGCGTGCAGGTCGGCTGCCATGTCTGAGGCGCGCTGATAGCGCTGGTTGGGGTCTTTGGCCATCGCCGTGAGGATGATGCGCTCGACCGAGGGCGCGATGTGCGCGTCTATGGCGCTGGGACGCGGCGGCGCCTCATTGATCTGCTTGAGCATCACTACATCTTGCGAGTCGCCGTAAAAGGGCAGGCGGCCCGTGGCGCACTGGAAGAGCACGACGCCCAGCGAGTAGATGTCGCAGCGCCCATCCACCCGGCCATCGGCGCGGCACTGCTCAGGGGCCATGTACTGCGGCGTCCCCACTACCTGCGTCTCGCCACCCCGATCAATCGTGCGATCTTGCAGCATCTTCGCCACGCCAAAATCTGTGAGCAGCAGGAATTGTGGATTGCGCAGCAGCATGTTGGCGGGCTTCACGTCGCGATGCACGATGCCGCTCTGGTGGGCGCCGTCGAGCGCCTGCGCCGCCTGCTCCAACATCTGGAGTGTCCAGGGCATGCTCAGGCGCTGGCCCATCTGGTCGGCGCGCACGAGGTGATCGCGCATGGAGCCGCCCGTGATGTACTCCATAATCAGGTATGCCCAGTCGCTGTCCACGCCGAAGTCGTAGACCGGCACGATGTAGGGATGCGAGAGCTTCGCCACGGTGCGGGCCTCGGCGATGAAACGGTCGAGGAAGGCATGGTCCGCCGCCTGGTCAACACGCGCGGGAATCACTTTGACCGCGACATCGCGATCGAGGTTTGACTGGAAGCCCTGATAGACGCGCGCCATGCCGCCTTTCTCGATCAGGCGAACAATCCTGTATTGGCCGAACGAATGCCCGTTGAGGTCCACCGTCTTTCCTCATTTCCTCCGCATCGCCAGGCTAAGGAACCGCCCTGTTCCCACGAGCCGAGTATACGCAGATTATACGCTGTCGGGCCTGTGAACTATCACACTCAATTGCGCCACTCGCGCCACTCGCGCCACTCGCGCCACGCAGGCGCCTCAGGCGGTGCGGCGCTGGATCAGCGCGCGAAAACCGCCCAGCCCATGCGGGTTGAGCAGCGTCGCCACTGCGTTGCGCAGCGCCGCGCGGCGCAGATGGTCGGCCTGGCCACGGTCGGTGCTCCGCTCGCTATCGGCATGGGGAAAGAGCCGCGCCGCCAACGTCTCCGCCTGCTCAGGCATGCCCAGCTCGCGCAGCAGCGCCGCCTGCGAGGTGTAGCGCGTCACGCGCAGCCCGGCAGCCGCGCCCACTCGCGCCAGCGCGCTAAAGTTGACGTGGGCGGTGAGGTCTTGCTGGCCAGGACGCATGAG
>JAICSR010000457.1 GCA_025936795.1 Ktedonobacterales bacterium
AATGCAGCAGCAGATAGTACAGGATCATGTTTGGCTCAGCGCCACTCGAATAGGCGGCGAAGAGCGTTACGAGCGGCTGGCGCGCTAACTCAATAGAGACCGACTCATCCATCCAGATGCTTGGCGCGCCGAGCCGCAAAAGATCAAGCAGCGCGGCGACGCCCGCAATGGAGGTGATAGTGAGCGCCTGTGATGCGCGCGACGGCTTTGCACGTATGGCGACCGCAGGGCGCTTGACTGTCACTTCCAGCACATTGATTCCTCTCACTTCTGCCTGCTGCATGCCGCCTGCGTCGCGCAGTTCTCGCAATCAAAAACGAGCCTCACCGCGAAAGTTAACGGTGTGGGAACGCCTGGGCTGGCGTGTACTCCCGCCGAAGCGCCAGCTAGCTGAACGTGACGCCCAGGCAGTCGAGCAATGGAGCAATGCGTTGGGCCGGGGTGGCGATAGGCAGGCGCTGGTGCGGGCCATGGGAGTCGGAGCCTGCGCTGCCCAGCAGGTTGCGTCGCTCGGCAAGCGCCGCATAGGCTGCGACCTGCTCCGCTGTGTGCGTGGGATAGTAGACCTCGATGCCATCCAGCGGAACCTCGGCCAGCAGCGCCTCGATCTCGTCTGGCTCGTAGCGGTGAATCTCGCCCTCGCCGCGTCCCGGATGCGCCAGCAGGCAGAGCGCGCCACTGGCATGCGCCGCAGCCACCGCCTGCTCGATAGGCGCAAACATCTGCTGATAGCCCGCCGCTGTGACCATCTGCAGCGCTTCGCCTGGCCCCGAAGCATAGCCGTGCGCCACCAACAGATCGCCGACGTCCATCGCACGGGTGAGCTGACCGTCGCGGTCGGCCAGCGTCTCGGCCTGACGCGGGAAACGGTAGCCGCGCGCGAGCATCGCATCGTAGATCATGCGCGTGTTCGCGCGCATGCGGGCGACTGTCTCGTCAATCAACCTGCTCAGCGCGTCGCCAGTGAAGCCAGTGGGCAGTGGCGCGTAACAGAGCAGGTGCGCCGCCAGCCCACGCCACGCGGCCGTCACCTCCGTGCCTGCGATGACGCCAACACCACGCTCAGCGCCCAGCGCCGTCACCTCTGGCAGATGATCGAGCTGATCGTGATCCACCACGCTAACCAGCCGGAAGCCTCCCTGGGCCAGCGTGTCGAACAGGTCCACCGGGCGCCAACGGCCATCGCTATAGCGCGTGTGCAGATGCAGATCAACCGCCGCATCGCGTGGCAATCGTAAACGTCGGGCCGTGGACGTCATACATCCTGTCCTTGCTCAACGCGCGTAACGAGCTATGGTCGCCGTTACCCGCGTGGCGTGGCGCTCATTACCTGCTCATAGACACGAAGAACGTTGGCGGCCGCCGCGTCGTTGGTGAAGAGGCGTAGGGCGCGCTCACGTCCCATCTGGCTGAGATGGACGCGCAGGGCGGCGTTGGACTCCAGCCGCAGCAGCGCATCGCGCAGCGCCGCCACGTCGCCCTCCGGCGTAATCAGCCCCACGTCGCCGATGACATGCGGAATCTCGCCGGAGTCTGAGCCGACAACCGGTGTCCCGCAAGCCATCGCCTCGATTAGCACGCGGCCAAACTGCTCCATCCAGTTGGGCCGGGTCAGCGAGGGGACGGCCAGCGCATCCAGCTCCGCCAGCGCCGCCGGAACCGCATCCGTCGGCACCGCCGGGCGAAACTCTACACGGTCAGCCACGCCGCGCTCGGCGGCCAGGCGGCGCAACTCTGGCTCGTCGGGGCCAGCGCCGATGAAGCGCAGGCGGCAGCGTGGCGGCATGCTGGCCAGCGCTTCGATCAGCAGTCCCGTCCCTTTATACAGTGTCAGCCGTCCCAGATAGCCAATGATGAATGTGTCAGGCGCGGGGCGCGGCTCACGGCGCGGCGCAGGCTGGAACATCGCCGAGTCAATGCCGTAGACGGTGAAGGTTGAGAGCGGCCCGCTGTAGCCCTTGCGGCGCGCCACCTCGCCAGCGGCGGCGTTCACCGCGATCAGGTGCGCCATGCGCCGATAGTCGTACTGCTCCATCGCGGAGTAAGGGAAGGGATAGTCCTTATTGAGATTCTGCAGCGACACAAAGACCGTTCGCGCGCCGACTGCCAGCGCCGCACGCTGCGCCTGTGCGCCCGCCGGATTATACGGCTCCTCGTCAATGTGGACGATCTCTGGCTGTATGTCGCGAATGACCCGCGCGAGGCCGCGATAGACGTAGAAGTGGTAGCGCCCGTTGAAGACCACTGGCGTTGGTCTGACCGTGTAGCCCGTCGTATAGCGTGGAGTGAACGGCAGCATGCGGCCATCATCCGAGCGCCACTCTGGCGGCGTAATCAGCGTCAGCTCGACACCGGGGTGCGCCGCAATCCGCTCCAGCAGCTTCTGCGCCGCCTCCGCGACAAACGTCTTCGAGATAATCGCGACGCGCACCAATCTCCTCCTCTGCCGCTCCGACACTCGCCCCAAAGCCTCAGGCATACCTTGCGTCAGAAGCCCGCCACATCCCCGTAGAATGCGCTTGTCTCCGTCGCGACACGACTCCAGCTAAACTGCTTGCTGTGCGCCAGTCCACGGGCGCTTAGGTCGGCGTTGAGTTCGGGCGCCGCCAGCGTGCGATAGATCGCGGCGCCGATCTCGTCAGTATCGTTGGGGTTGACGAGGATGCCCGCCGAGCCGACAACCTCCGGCAGCGAGGTCGCATTCGAGCAGACGACTGGCGCGCCGCAGGCCATCGCTTCCAACGGGGTCAGGCCGAAGCCCTCGTAGCGCGAGGTGAAGGCGAAGCACGACGCCGCGCTATAGAGCGCCGCCATGTCCTGTTCGGCGACCTCCGCGCAGACGATCTGTCGCTCGACGCCGAACGCAATCGCCAGCTTGCGCCAGTCGGGGAAGGCGGGGCTGGTTCCCAGGCGCCGATGATCGCCGACGATGAAGAGCTGGAGGTCCGGCTCGCGCAGTTCATGGTAGGCTGCCGCGAATGCGCCCACCAACTGCGCAATATTCTTGCGCGCATCCATCCCGCCGACGTTCAGCACGAAGCGCTCG
>JAICSR010000157.1 GCA_025936795.1 Ktedonobacterales bacterium
CGTTCGTCACCTACTTTGGCAAGGCGATGAAGACGCGCCGCTGGTCGCCATGGCACGACCTGCCCCTCGCGGAGATGCGCGAGCATGGCCACCGCTTGAGCGAGACGACTATCAACCTCATCGAGGGCTTTCTGGGCATCGAGGAGTACGTCGGCGACTACGTGCTCAATGGCCTGGAGATGTTCCGCGTGGATCGCACGCGCCGTAACCTCCAGTTGCAGTGGGGTTCCGAGGAGATGAAGCACGGCGTCGCCTGGGAGCAGGTCTTGCTGCACTCCGGCGCGCGCACCGAGGAGCAACTGAAGGACTATTGCGGCAAGATCGGTGAGCATCAGCGCTGGAGCATCAACAACCATGCAGGCGCGAATACGCCGCTTGGCACGGCGATCTATGCGATGGTGCAGGAGCGCGCGACCTACTTCAACTATCAGGAAACCAACGCGCGCATCCGCCAGGAGTATGGCTTGTCCGCCAAGCGTACGCCTGAAGAGCGCGAGCGTGGTTTCGAGGTTGGCGCGGCTGAGGCGTTTCGCGTGGTGAGCGTGGACGAGATCGCCCACCATGGCATGTTCCTCGAGATCGTGCTGATCTACCTCAAGTACCTGCCAGAGTTGACCCTGACGACGATGGAAGAGGTCTTCACCGGGTTCCGCATGCCTGCGCTGCGCCTGATCCCGAATGCGCGCACATTCCTGCGAGCGGTCGTCGGCTCTGGCATGCAAACGCGCGAGAAGCACATCAACGCCGTCCACAATCCCGTCCTGCGAGCGCTGGGGATGGAGAGCGATGAGGCGTTCAACCGCGCTGTGCAGGAGGCCAAGCTGCTGCCGCCGGGCCTCGGTCCCGATCAGGTGGCGCTCAGCCGCACTGGCGAGTTTGTCATCGCGTAAGAGCGCATCCATTTGGGCGGCTGCCCCCTTCCCAACCCCTCCCCCGCTGCGGCGGGAGCGGGGCTTGCCGATTCATTCCCCGCCGCGTCGTTTCAGGTCGGCCAGCCAGGTCTCTGTCTGGCTGGCGGCGCGCTGGCGACCAAGCTCGGTGTGCAGGGCGTAGCGCGTGGCGTCAAGCGCATGGTCGTTCTGCTTGAGCGGCTGCTCGGCGGGGTCGCGCCCATTCGCCGCAGCCGTGGCGTAGCGATACTGGTCGTACTCCGCCAGCGTATGGGTCATCTGCGGAGCGATGTTGAGGCCGTGGCGGCCATCTGCACGCCGCGCCAGCAACGCCGTGACCGTCTGGATGCCCGCGCGCACGGCGTTGTCGGCGCGTGTCACGCGGGCGCGCAGACCCGCGCGACTCAGCGCCAGGCGTAGCGCCTCGATATGCTCCGGCTCGTCTGGCCCGCAGTACCACTCCTCCACGGCATGCGCGCGGGTCAGCGCGACAATCGCTGGCAGCAGCGTCTCCTCCAGGCTGGCGCGGCGCTGATAGAACTCCGCGATCTGCCAGAAGGCGCCGTCGCCATCGCGCGCGAAGACCAGCGCCGCCGAGGGATTTGTATATCCCCAGTCCACCCCGCCGATGACACGCGCCCACGGCGTATCACCACGCAGCGCCGGATCGCGAATCACGCCATCCGCTGAGCGGTCGAGCGTGTAGACCAGCCCCTCGAACGCGACGAATAGCCCGTAGACCTCCTGCTGCTCGAAGGCGCCAGAATAGTCCAGGTCGGCGACGAAATCCGGTGGCAGGTTGTGGGCGTTACTCCAGGTGGAGGCGCGATAGAGCGCGTGGCCGCGTCGCGGCGCCAGCTCGAAGTCGCGCGCGAAGCCATCGCGACCGTGCGGCGTGCCGGTCGCCCACGCCGATGTGGCATGGCCGGGCTGGCGCAGGCGGCCTTTCAGCACCTCCCAGGCATAGTAGCCACACAGCGGAGCCTCGTCGAGCCAGAACCAGGCCAGATTCAGGCCGCGCGCGTAGTCGGGCTGATCGAGCGAGCGCAGCAAAATCTCACTCCCGTTGCGCAGCGCGATGCGGCGCTCGCTGCGATAATAGCGGCGTATCGCCTGGCGTGGCAGCGTCGCGAAGAGCGCCCGCTGGGTCGTGTCACGCAGCATGGCGTAGGTCGGCGCGCCCACCAGCCCCAGCGAGCCGGGGTCCTCCAATGCGCGCAGTGTCGCCCGCGCCGCCCCTGCGAACGTCTTGCCCGCGCCAATGCCGCCGACATAGAAGCTGAAGCGCGCGCCGCTCTGCGTGAACGCCCACTGCGCTGGATTCAGCGACCAGCGCAGCGTCAGCGGCGCGTCAGCAACGCTCGCCTCAGTCTCAGCGTCGTCCAGCGCGGCGTCACGCGAGTCATCTGAGGTATCAGATGGAGTGTCAGCCGTTGCGCTCATCGCCCTGCGCCTCCTGCGCCTCCTTCGCCTCGCCGGCTGAGTCGCTTGGCATAGGCGCGCGATTCTCCGGCCCATCTGGCCGACGGCTGATGGTGATGTGGACGGCGCGGTCGGCCTCCTCCAGCCGCGCATAGAGGCCCTGCAAACGCGCCACCTCGCGCTGCGCGGTCAGCGCCACCGCCAGGTAGCGCGCGCCCTGCGCCATGCGCTTGGGTCGCTCATACTCCTCTATCGCCAGCGGTGGGCAAGGTGACGCCTCGTCGCTGGCCGATGCCTCGCTTCGCCGTGGCCCACGGATGGCGCGGCGGCGCACATGGTCCAGCTCGCCGCGCAGCAGCGCCTCATCCAGCTCGCGCTCGCGCTCATAGGCCTCCCAGGCTGCACTCGCCACTGTACGCTGGCTCTCGATGGCGCGCTGCAGCTGGGTCGCCCGCTCTGCCCGCTCATCCGCCGCCAGCGTCGTCAGCGCCTGGCGTGTCCAGCGGCGCACGGTCGTCTCGCTCACCGCCAGTTCCGCCGCGACCTCGGCCACCCGCCGTCCTTGCAGGTAGAAGGTCACTGCGCGCCGTGCGCGCTCGCCCGGCGCCGATTCCGCAGGCGCGGGCGTCGCCTCCTCCCGCTCGTCGCGCTCGTCGCGCTCGTCGCGCTCGTCGTCATCCGCCTCGTCATCCGACATCTTCCACCTCCCCATGCACGCTTCCACCCACATCTCGCGCCCACACACGACGACTGTAGAGCGCAAGCTCCGCCAGCGCAAGCCAGATGAGGCTCGTTCGCCCAGCGCGCCGCCGACGAGTGACGACGGCTGGGGAGAATCGGCGCGCTCTGGCCCGCCCGAATCCACCTTCAGCCGTCTTGACATATCCCATCTGCGCCGCATACTATAGCGTCAACGGATATATCGTCACTCGTCATAGTAGCCAGCGCGCACGTTGCTGGAGCGGCGCTTGGACGTGGAAGGAGGCGTTGCGTGGCCGAACAATCCACGAGTGCGCGCGAGGCGTCGGAGGCATCGGTCGAGGAACGTCTGCCACTGACCCCGGCGGTATTCCACATTGTGCTGGCGTTGGCGGGAGGCGAGCGTCACGGCTACGCCATCATGCGCGAGGTGGCCGAGCAGACGAATGGCCAGATGCGGCTTGGCCCCGGCACGCTCTACGGCTCGATCAGACGCATGCTTGGCGATGGCATCATCGAGGAGACGGAGGCGCGTCCCGATCCGGCGCTTGACGATGAACGCCGCCGCTACTATCGTCTGACGCCATTTGGGCGGCGTGTGGCTGAGGCCGAGGCGGCGCGGCTTCAGGCGCTCACCCGCACAGCGCAGGAGCGTGGCCTGCTTCCCGGCGTCACAACATCCGGTCAGCCAGCCGGGGCGGGAGGGCTGCGATGACCAGGCAGGGCGGCCCACGCGGACCACGGCGCGGCCACGGTGAGCCAACGTGGCGGCGCGGCTCGCTGCGCATCTATCGTGCGCTGCTCTGGCTCTACCCACCGTCGCTCCGTCGCACATATGGCGATGCTATGTTGCAGCTCTTTCGCGACAGCCTGCGCGATGAGATCGCCCGTCGCGGCCCACCTGGCGCGCTACATGCATGGGCTGCTGCGCTGGCCGACCTCGCTGCAAGCCTGCCGCGTGAGTGGCCGCGCGAGCTACGGCGTCCACACGTCCAGGCAGAGCGCGTCGTCGTCACACACCGGACTGGCGCGACGATCACCGGCTATACCGTCATGGGGCGGATCGGGGAACCGAGGCGAAGGATAATGCATCACGACAAGTTTGAGAAGTTTACCGAGCGGGCGCGCAAGGTGTTGAGCCTTGCCCAGGAAGAAGCCCAGCGCTTCAACCACCCCTACATCGGCACTGAGCATATCCTGCTCGGCCTGGTGCGCGAGGGCGATGGTGTCGCAGCGAAGGTGCTCAGCAATCTTGGTGTCGAGCTCAATGCGGTGCGTGCGGCTGTCGAGCACATCATCGGAAAGGGCGACCGCATCGTCCTCGGAGAGGTTGGCCTGACGCCGCGCGCGAAGAAGGTCGTCGAGCTGGCTGTGGACGAGGCGCGGCGGCTCAATCATCACTACATCGGCACCGAACATCTGCTGCTGGGACTGATCCGCGAGGGCGAGGGCATCGCTGCGGGCGTGCTGGAGAGCCTCGGCGTCAACCTGGAGAAGGTGCGCGCCACGACCATCGACGTGCTGAGCCATGGTGGGCCTGGCTTTGCGTCGCGCCAAGAAGAAAGGAGCTTCACAGGCGAATCGCGTCCGCGCCCGGACTTCGGCAGGTTCACCGAGCGCGCCCGCCTGGCGATCAGAACCGCCATCGTCGAGGCGCGCGAGCGGGAACAGTCCGAAGTGAACACCGGGCATATGCTGATCGCGCTGTTTCAGGAGGATGAAAGCCTCGCCGCGCTGGCGCTCCAGCAGTCTGGGGTGAACCTCGACGCAGCGCAGCGTGGAGTGGAGCAGGGCATCGGCGCGCGAAAGCCCGCTGGCGAGCAATCGGCGAAAAGCCCAGTTGGGCTGGATGCGCATATGCTGCGCATGATCGCGCTGGCCGCCGACGAGGCCCGCCAGATGGGCGACCTCTATGTCGGCACGGAGCATCTGCTGCTCGGCCTGATTCGGGAGGGCGACGGCCTGGGCGCACAAGCGCTCCTGACGCTTGGCGCCAATCTGAGCCAACTGCGCTCCATCAGCATGAAGCTGCGCACCCAGCCTGTGAGCGCACGCGACAAGCGCCCGGCGGTTGGCCAGATCACGCTGAGCTGCCGTGATGTCGCTGTGACGAGCAGCTTCTACATCCAGAACTTCGGCGCTGAGCCGGTCACCGACGTTGCACTGGCAGGCGCCCCACCATCGCTACGGCTGCCCGGCGGTGGACCGCTGCTCGCGCTACGCGCCGCCCCAGCGGACGCGGCCCCAGTGGGCGACTCAATCGAACTCAACCTGCTGGTAGGCGATGTGGACCTGGTGTGGCGCACGCTGAAGGATAGCGCAGTCGCGGGCCTCTCTGCGGTGAGCGACAGTCCACATGGACGTGTCTTCAGCATGCCAGACCCCGATGGGCGCCTGCTGCACGTCTACGCGCATGGCCAATAGCGCCACCACCGACCGTTGCATGTACCGTACACGGTCGTAGTCGGGGAACCATGGGTAGAATGAGGATGGATAGGGGAGGGCCGCTGCCCTTCATGTTGGGCTACCGGGTGAAGCGTCCACTGAGAGAATAGCCCGATATGATGGAGCCAGGGCGCTCCGTTCTCCCCCTCGATGCCGTTCATACGCCAAACACCGCAAAGGAGACTTCCATATGGGAGAGGCCGACAACACTGCGACGAAGAAGCCCGCGAAGGCGAACAAGGGATTCACGGACGAGGAACGCGCCGCGATGCGGGAGCGCGTTAAAGAGCAGAAGGCAAGCGCTGCCAGGGAGGACGGGGAGCGCGACGTGCTTGAGAAGATCGCCGCGATGTCGCCGCCTGACCGCGCCATGGCCGAGCGGCTGCACGCGATCATCACGGCCAGCGCGCCAGACCTCTCGCCGAAGACCTGGTATGGGATGCCCGCCTATGCCAGGGACGGGCAAATCGTCTGCTTCTTCCAACCAGCGGAGAAGTTCAAGACGAGGTACGCGACGCTGGGCTTCAACGACCGTGCGAACCTCGACGACGGCGGTATGTGGCCGGTCGCCTTCGCGCTGAAGGAGTTGACCGCCACTGAAGAGGCGAAGATCGCCGCGCTCGTGAAGCAAGCGGTGAGCTGAGCGCCGCCTGGCTGGCCGGATTTGGCGGTTACGCTTTGCGACCGTAGGCGAGGTAATAGGGCGAGACGTAGTTGCCCTGATCGAGTTCGGCGTGCGCCTGCGCCAGCGCCGCATCGTAGCTCGCCGCATCGGTGACGCCCATCGCCACGATGAAGTTGCGCGTGCTGCTGAACAGCGAGAAGTAGTTCGTCTCAGCCATCACACCGAGGCGGCCCGCCTGACCGCCCATCGGTATCTCGATCTCGCGCGCGTGGATCTCCTGGAGGCCCGCCTGGCGCAGGAATTCGCCCACCTGCGCGCCGACTGCCGTGTTGATGCCACGCCGCATGCTGGCTTGCTGGGTCCACAGGGCCAGCGCATTCATGCCCGGCCCGCCTTGCGGCGCGGGCGCAGGCTCGATCAACTGCACCCAGCCACCGGAGCGCGTCACCCGCGCAAGCTCGCGCGCGACGCCGGGCCACGCCGCCTCCGGGATGGCTCCCAGCAGCGCCCGCTGGTGCGTGAAGTCGAAGCTGTTATCCTCGAAGGGCAGCCCTTGCAGCACATTGCCCTCGACGAACGTGTAGTTTGGTGGACGATGGCCAGCCGTGGCGCCGCTTGCGTCTGGTGGCGCCACCAGGTCCACCGCAGCCACCCGCGCCTGCGGGAAGAGCTGCGCCATCTCCAGCGCCCAGCGACCGGTTCCACAGCCAACGTCCACCACTGCACGCGGATCCTCGATCGGCGGCGCAAAATTGCCGCGCAGGGCATAGCGCAGCATATAGTGCTGGAAGTCGAGGCGGCTCAGCTCGGCGTCGTCTTTGGGCAGCATATAGGGCGCATCGGCGACGAAGCGGCGATCACCGAAGAAGAGAAATCCACGCCGTTCGCGCGCGTCTGGCGATTTCGCCGCGTCTGGCTGGCTCGGCTTGCTCGGCTTGCTTCGCTTGAATGGCCACATTGCCGGTCGCTCCTCTCCGTCACGAGTTGGTCGTGGCGCCGCGTCAGCTCACCAGGGGCTGGCAAAGGCCGGGTGACGCGCGCTGAACTCGTCGTCAGTCATGCCAAACTCGATCACATCATAGTATTGCCCGCCCGTGAAAACCATGCGCCGCAGTGTCCCCTCGCGCGTGAAGCCAAGCTTCTCATGCAGCGCCAACGATGGCGCGTTGAAGCTGTAGACCTGCGCGTTCATCTTCTGATAGCGCAACTCCTGGAAATAGTAGCGCGCCACCAGCAGAATCGCCTCAGAGGCATAGCCCCGCCGCTGCTGTGTGGGAAGCGTCGCAATGCCGTAGGAAAAGCTGCCGACGCGCCGGTCGCAGCGATTCACGACGATATGGCCAGCCAGCGCGCCATCCGCCAGCGCCTCGATCTCGAAGGCGAAGTCATCGCCCTCGCCCGCCTGCGCAGATGCCTCTTCCGCCCAGCGCTTCACATGCGTCGTCGAGGAAGGAAACCAGACGTGGTCAGCCCGGCGCGACATGTCGCTGTCCTGATTCCAGGCGGCGTGCGCCTCCCAGTCGCCCGGCTCGACGGCCCGCAGCCGCACCAGCCGCCCGCGCCAAATGTCCACTATCGGTTCCATCGCCGCTCACCTCGCTCGCTCACCTACGCGCAATCGCCTGTCGCTCCGACAGTATAGCCGAGGATGCGCCCTCCATGCTGGCGCGTGGGCGAGCGGCGCATCAGGTGATTCTGCGGCGCAAAGATCAGGCGAACGCCGTATGCATAGACGCGAGTGGATGGGTATGCTCTGTGTGGCGCTCGGCTGGCGTGCGGTGGATGAGCCACTGCGCCAGCGCGCTGATTCCCCAGGAGGCGCAGCATGTCATACTGGCGAATACTCTACTGGCTGCTTGTTGGCGCGTTGCTCGGTATCGGCGTCATCACCATTTTCAGCATCGGCATTTTCTTGCTCGCCGCAGGTCTGATCCTCCTGATCTTCGGCGCGATCCGCTTCGGGGGCAAGGGGCTGCTAGCGGCGATGGTTGGCTTCGGCGCTGGGCCAGCCCTGCTGCTGCTCTGGGATGTGACAAGCATGGCGTGGGCCTGCCAGCCAGCGAATGGCGTCACCTCCTCACCGATTGTCCAACCGGGCCAGACCTACACAAGCCCAAACTACTTCACCTGCGTAAACACCTTCGTTGGCCCGCTGACGTCCTATCATGTGCTGGCCGCTGGCTTTGGAGCCGTGGCGCTGATCGGCGTGCTGATTGGGCTGGTCACGCTGCTCTTGCGCGGCTCGCGTCATGGCGGGGATGGCCACGCGGCGGCGTAAGATATGCTTACTACGGCTGCGGGCGAGCTCGGTGCTATACTGCCTTTCGAGCGCGGCGCGCTTCGATGCGATACGATACGATACGATGCGATACGATTCCTCTCGACTCGCTGCCGCGCGGCCCACATGATGCGACTTCGCAGACAGCATGCACGGCGACCGACAGTGTCGTCGGTTCGATGAAATGAGGCAGAGAG
>JAICSR010000607.1 GCA_025936795.1 Ktedonobacterales bacterium
CCGCGTCGCTTGCGCCGCCGCGCCAGACTGCCCGCCGCCACCGCCGCAGCGCCACCGACCAACAGTGTCGTACCGGTGACTGGCGCAACCGGGAACGGCTGCGCGACGGCCGCATGCCCATCAGGCGACGCGTGTAAATCTGGTCCGTAGTACGGCGCGTAGTCTGGCGGCGTGCCACTCGCCCCCCATGTGACCGTCCCGCTGTTCCCACCGCGCGTAGAACTACCCGCCACGGGCGACGCGGAGGGCGTCCCACTCACCGTATGCGCCGAGCTTGCATTGGTAGCGGCCCCCGCCGCACTTGGCTGCGCGGTCAGGTGCGGCAAGGAGGTCGCGACGAGCAGCCCCAGGCCAATCATCGCCGCGACACTGCCAAGCGTCTGTACGGGACGGGTCCACGCGGGCACACGCTGCCTGCGCTCGGCAGGTGTGGGCTGCGCGGGCAACGTGAAGGCGCGCGGCAGTGCTGGGGTGGGCAGCGCACGCAGCAACGCGCGTGTCTGGCCCAGCGCAGCTAGCTCGCCCTGGCACTGCTCGCAGGCGCCCAGGTGTGTTTCGAGCGCCGCCCGCTCTACGTCAGGCAGTTCGCCGTCGAGATACGCCGAGAGGCGTTCGCGCTGCAGCTCCCAATCCGAATGTGTCACCGCGTTCCCCACTGGCTGGCCAATTCTATATATCCCTGACTTCATGACGCTGCGCATGCGGGAATAGTTCCGGCTGCCCCTGCAACGCCTCCCGCAGCCGCGCCCGCGCCCGCGCGATCCGCGACTTTACCGTTCCCATCGGAACCTCTGCGACGCGCGCAACCTCCTCGTAGCTCAGCCCCTGGATGTCGCTGAGGATGATCACCAACCGCTGGTCGGGAGCCAGCCGCAAGATCGCCGCCTCGATAGCCGCGATCACCTCGGCGCGTAGCGCGGCGCCTTCGGGGTCCCAGGCGGCGGAGTCGAGCGACCGCGCAAGCGCTGGCTCAGCGCCCTGCTGACCCGTCACGCTTGCCGCGCCTATTGCGTCGTCGCCCTCGGCGAGCAGCGCATCCAGCGATTCGACGGGACGGCGGCG
This sequence comes from Ktedonobacterales bacterium, assembly GCA_025936795.1. Classification (GTDB taxonomy): domain Bacteria; phylum Chloroflexota; class Ktedonobacteria; order Ktedonobacterales; family JADMIN01; genus JAKAIY01. Next base: position 1,063 of record JAICSR010000607.1, read on the forward strand.
TCGGGCGCGCCAGTAATCATAGCAGCCGTTGCTGACGATGCGCAGCAGCCAGGCGCGAAAGGACATGCCGCGTAGCGAGCGGATATTGCGAAACGCGGCGAAGAAGGCGTCCTGGGTCACATCGGCGGCCACGTCAGGATCACCCAGCATGCGCAGCGCCAGGCCATACGCCGCCGACTGGTAGCGCGTCACCAGCTGATTGAATGCCTCGCGGTCGCCGCGTTGGCTGCGCGCAATCGCTGCCCGCTCCTGCGCGTCCTCCAGCGCTTTGTCCAGCGCGCCAGTGGGATCGCCCTGCGCATCGTCGCTTCCTGGCATGGCTCCCTCATTCACGTCTGGTCGACGCTGCGCCCCACTGCGACGCGGCTATCAGGAACTACGCCACAAAGCCGCTCGCCACTCACTACATGCTACCAGATGCCACTAACATACGCTGGCGTCGCTTGCACGACAGTCGCAAGGTCCTGTTTCGCGCGGCGCGGCGAAACGTCATGGTACGATACCACTGCTCGCCCGCCGTGGTCATCGCCTCAGGTGGTTCCAGGCAGTCTCACGATCTCACGCTCGCA
>JAICSR010000505.1 GCA_025936795.1 Ktedonobacterales bacterium
GCAATGGTGTTGATGCAGCCAAGATTATCATCTGTCGGATTCAACTGCACGACCGGTTTTGGCGCAGGCAGCGTCGCCCGTTGCCCCAACACGAAGTGGACGCCCACGGCGACGCTGGCGATGACGACAGCAACCAGCAACACGACGCCGATGACGACGCCCCGTCGCCCGCCACCGCGCGATGGCCGCCCGGAGACGAGCGCCGCCAGCGTCGAAGATGGCGCTGTCCTGGCCGACGGCGCCGATTGCGCTAACTTCTCCGACGGCGCAGGCGGCGCGGGCTTCTGAGGCGTCGCACGCACGCTATCTGGCTGCTGCGCCTGGCTCTGGGCCAGCGAACGTAGCGCCGCCTGGCGACGCGCAAGATCGTTCTCGTCATCCATCGCGCGCTGCCCTCCATCGCTAAAGAGACTGGTTCCTCTCTCATTGAGACGTGTGAGGGCAAGAAAGTAAACAATCACCTGCTTGCAGGGCAAACACATCGCGCCGCCACGCCTCCCCATGTGGGAAAGCGCCACGACGCGGCGCCATCGTTCGCACGCGCTCCAGAGACGAGGGGTACGGGATGACGGGCTGAGAGCCTATTGCTTGCTACAGGTCGACGCTGCGCACATCCATGATGCCATCGGTGTGGCGAATCCTGACGAGCGCATCCTCTGGCACAGCCTCATCGAGCGAGAGCGCCATCAGCGCCTCACCGCCGGGCTGGCGCGTGCGCCCCGTCGCAGCGCCCACAGCGACTGGGCCAACATCCATGTGTGCGATGTTCACGCCTGCGTCGCCAAGAATCGCCCCGACTTTGCCAACCATGCCGGGGCGGTCGAGGTTGCGCGCCAGCAAGAGGTGACCGCGCGGCACGATGTCCGTCAAATAGCGATCCACCCGCACCAGGCGCTCCTCGCCCCAGGCAAACGTCGCTGCGAGCATATGGTCCTCAGTCTCGGCGGCTTCCTGGCCATCGCCGTCTGGGCTGACGCGCACAGCCACGAGGTTGGTGTATTGCTCGTGCGTGGTCGAGCGGCTCTCCGTCACCTCCAGCCCCCACTCACGCGCCACCACCTGCGCATTGACCAGATTGACACGCGCCTCGGAGATCGGCTCCAGCAACCCCTTGATCAGCGCGGTCGTCAGCGGGCGCGTGTCGAATTGCGCAATCTCGCCCGCCACGCTAAACTCTACCCGCTTGAGCGCTCCCGGATGCAGTTGTGTGTAGATGCGCCCCAGCTTCTCCACCAGCGCCATCCATGGCTCTAGTTGGCGCAGCGTCTCTGGCAAGATCAGCGGCGCGTTGACCGCGGAGCGGGGCGCGCCGCCCTGGAAGACATCGCGCATCTGCTCGGCGACATCCACCGCGACGCTCACCTGCGCCTCCTCGGTCGAGGCGCCCAGGTGCGGCGTCACCACCACATCAGGCCGCGCGATCAGCTCAGCCAGCGTCGCATCGTCGTATGGCGGCTCCTTGGTGAAGACATCGAGCGCGGCGCCTGCCAGCCGTCCCTCCTTGAGCGCGTCGAGCAGCGCCTCCTCATCCACCACGCCCCCACGCGCGCAGTTGATGATGCGCGCAGTTGGCTTCATCCGCGCCAGCTCGCCCACGCTGATGAGGCCGCGTGTGCCGGAGTTCAGCACCGTATGCAGAGTCACGAAGTCCGACTGTTCCAGCAGTTCATCCAGGCTGACCAGCTCGGCGTTGAGCATCAGCGCGTTGTCGGGGTTGGCGTAGGGGTCGTGGGCGAGCAGGCGCATGCCCAGGCCACCCTCGCCCGTGCGCCGCGCCACCTCGGAGCCAACTTTGCCCAGCCCAATAATACCCAGCGTCTTGCCGCGCACCTCCGCGCCGACAAACTTCGCCCGCTCCCAACGTCCCTGGCGCAGCGCCTCATTGGCGATGGGGATGCGCCGCGCGAGCGCCAGCAGCAGCGCGACGGTGTGCTCGGCGGCGGCGACGATGTTGCCGGTGGGCGAGTTGACTACGACTATACCGCGCCGCGTGGCCGCCTCGACATCAATGTTGTCCACGCCGACGCCCGCCCGCGCGATGATGCGCAGCTTCGCGCCCGCGTCGATCGCCGCCGCCGTCACCTTCGTCTCGCTGCGCACCACCAGCCCGTCGTACTCCGGGATGGCGGCGATCAAGCCCTCGGCGCCCAGGCCCGCGCGCTCGTCCACCTCGGCGAAGCTGCGCAGAATCTCGGCGCCCTCGGCGGCGATGGGGTCGGCGACAAGAACACGGGGACGCGCGCTCTGCTGGTCGGTCATATACTCTTTGCCTTTAGCCTTTGTCTAGCCTTTGTCGCTTGCTGGACTCGCCAACCCATGCGCCCATGAGCAAGCGCGGGCAACAACCATCGCATCTCCCCCTCTCCCTGTGGGAGAGGGGGCCGGGGGGTGAGGTCGTCTCAGACCTTGGCGGTGGCAGGAACCTGATAGCCCAGCGCTTTGAGCTGGCGCTCCAGGGCATCCATGCAGGCGTTCATCTCTGGTTCATGCACATAACCGAGATGCCCGATGCGGATGATCTGGCCGTCGAGCCGTTCCTGGCCGCCCGCGATGACCGTCCCC
>JAICSR010000377.1 GCA_025936795.1 Ktedonobacterales bacterium
GTCGCCCACTCCGCCGTCTTCGACTCGACAAACCACGCCGCGATCTGCTCGCCCAGCGCGGTGAACATCACATCGTCGCGTTGCAGGTCGGCCAGCGCCTCGCTCAGATCGGCGGGCAGCAGGGCAATGCCGCGCCGTAGCCGCGCCGACTCATCGAGCGTGTAGAGACCCTCCTCCACCGGCTGGGCCAGCGGCAGATCGCGCGCCACGCCGTCCAGTCCGGCGCGCAGCATCGCGGCGAAGGCCAGGTACGGGTTGCAGCTAGGGTCGGGCGCGCGTAGCTCAATCAGCATGCCCTCTGGCTCGCCTGGCTCCATGCGCGGCACACGAATCAGCGCCTCGCGGTTGATGCGTCCCCAGCTCACCATCACCGGCGCCTCGAAGTTGGGGACCAGGCGCTTGTAGGAGTTGACGAGCGGCGCTACGATGGCGCACATGCCGCGCGCATGGGCCAGTTGCCCGGCGATGAAGCGCCGCCCGATCTCCGAGAGGCCATAGCTGGGGTCACTGGCGCCGACGAAGGCGTTGGAGCCATCGAGCAGGCGCGTGAGCCGCTGGTGAGTGTGCATGCCAGAGCCGTTGACGCCGTGGAATGGCTTTGGCAGGAAGGTGGCGCTCAGCCCGTGGCGCTGCGCAATCGCTTTGACGGCATAGCGCGCCGTCACCACGCCATCGGCCACTTTCAGCGCGTCGGCGACGGCGAAGTCAATCTCGTGCTGGCCTGCCGCGACCTCGTGGTGGCTGCTCTCGATGCCCTGCCCCATCTCGTTCAGCGCCGCGACAATCTCGCGTCGCACATCGGCGGCGAGGTCGGTGGAGAGATCGAAGTAGCCACCACGGTCGTGCGCCAGCGGCTCACCTGCGCGCCCCGGCTGCTCACGCAGCAGGAAGAACTCCAGCTCGGGCGAGACCTCGTAGCGATAGCCTTGCGCCTCAGCGTCGCGCAGCGCCTCGATCAGCACGGCGCGCGGGTCGCCGGGGAAGCGCTCGCCCGTCGGCATCAGCACATCGCAGATCAGCCGCGCCAGGCGCCCCTCGCCGTCGCCACCTTCAGCCCGCCAGGGAATCTCGGCGAAGGAGCCGAGGTCGGGGCGCAGGTACATGTCAGTCTCGGCCACGCGCGCCAGCCCCTCGATGGCCGAGCCATCGAACCACTTGCCACGCGCCAGCACATCGCCAAGCTGGCTGGCCGGAATCGTCACCGACTTCGCCAGCCCCACCACGTCGCTGAACTCCAGATTGATGAAGCTGACGCCGCGCGTCTCCACATGCTCCAGCAGGCGCGCCTCCTCATGCGGGCGGTGGACGCCAGTGGGCGCGGCGTGTGAATCGCGATCACGCGGAGTCTGTGGCATACCAACCCTCCTCCTCAAAATGGCGCACTGGCGCGACCTCACCCCCTGGCCCCCTCTCCCGCGAGGAGAGGGGGAACTCCGGACTCCCCTCTCCCGCCGCAGCGGGGGAGGGGCTGGGGAAGGGGGCCAGCTATGACTGGCGGCGTGCGCGGCGCTGCTCAGCGGCCTGCCAGCGCTCGCGCTCCTCGTCGGTTCGCACGATCAGTGGCGGTGTCCGGGTCGGGCGACCTTCGTCGTCAATCGCCACGTAGACCAGATGGCTTTTGCCTGCCTGGCGCACCTGGCCTGTGCGCAGGTCTTCGGCCTCGATCTGCGCCTCCACCTCCAGCGAGCTTACGCCGACGTAGGTGAGGCAGGCGCGTACGGTCAGCAGATCGCCGACGTAGACCGGCTCCTTGAAGACCATCGAATCCATCGCGACGGTGACGCAGCGGCGGCGCGAGTGGCGGATGGCGACGGCGCCGCCTGCTTCATCCACCAGATACATGATCGCGCCGCCATGCACATTGCCAAACGAGTTCGCGTCAGATGGCTGCATCGTGCGCGCCATCACCACCCGCGACTCATCCACCGTCTTGCCTATCGACTTGCCCTCGGCCTCGCTCTCGGCCCTGCTCTCGGCCTCGCCTGGGGCGGCGACCGGATGCGCTGTCTTCTTCATCGCTTTTCCATCACCCGACGTATCATCAGCAGAGGCAAATAGCCCGCGCGCATCTGTCCGGATGTCTGCCGATATCTTTCGATATCTCCGTTGCGCGCGGGTTCGCCTGGAATAGCTTCGTAGCGAGACCTGCGGGCGCGCATAGGCTGCGCAGACGAGCGGGTCAGCGTCATCATAGCACGCGCGTGGCCTTGAGAGGCCTTGAGGGGCCGCAGCATGGAATAGACGCCGCCACCGGGCAGGGGATACAATGGCCGATATGACGACATCGCCACACGCATCTGCGCGCGCCGCACACCGCGCCGCGCCAGCCAATCGCGCACAGCAGGCTGCGCACACCGCAAACATCGCCGACGCCGCACCCAGCCTCTGGGCCGGAGCCTCCGCCGCGCCCGCCGAGCCAGAGCTACCCGATACCGCGCCGACGGGCGCCATCCGCGATAGCCTCTACGACCTCATCCCGCTCAGCCCACTGGAGCACGATCTGCTGGCGACGAGCGCGTTTGGACGACTACAAGGGGTGAAGCAACTCGGCTTTGTCTATCGGGTCTGGCCGGGCGCGACGCACACGCGCTTCGAGCATAGCCTGGGCGTCTACTATCTGATGCTGCGCGGGCTGCGCGCATTGCTGGCCACGCGCCATGCCGCCGGTCCCACTGACGCCGCCCACAGCATCAGCGTGGATCCCACCGATCTGCGCCCGCTGCTGGCCGCCGCGCTGCTGCACGACATTGGCCACTACCCCTTCTCGCATGCCATCGAGGAGTTGGGGCAGCCGATCACGCCGCACGAGCGCGTCGGGCGAGACATCGTCGAGGGCAGCGAGGTAGCGACGACACTGGAGCGCCATGGCCTCGATCCGGCGCGCGTGGCCAACCTGATCGACCCGCCGAAGGACGCCGTCCTGCCCGCCAGCGATGCGCTGCTCGTGCGCCTGCTCAGTGGTCCGCTCGATGTGGACAAGCTCGACTACCTCCCGCGCGACGCCCGCGCCTGCAACGTCCCCTACGGCGGCGTAGATGTCTCGCGGCTGCTCGGCGCGATGCGCGTGATCGCTCCCAGCGCGACGGGTGACGCGCCACGGCTGGGCGTGAGCGACAAGGGCATTAGCCCGCTCAATTCGCTGCTGCACGCGCGCCAGGAGATGTTTGATAACGTCTACTGGCACCACACAAACCGTGCGATGATGGTGATGCTGTTGCGCGCCACGCAGGAGGCGCTGCTGGCGGGAGCCATCACCCCGGTGGCGCTGCCCACCCACGACGACGCCTCGTTGCTGGCCTTCCTCAGCGGCGCAGACATGCCCGCGGCGACATGCGCGCTGGTGGGCGCCTTGCGCCAGCGCCAGCCCTACAAGACCGCGCTGGAGGTCAGCGCGCAGGCTGGCAAAGTCTATCAACTGCTCGACACGCTCTTCTGGGATCAGGCGAAGCGGCGGCGCGTGGAGATCGCGTTGGCGGCGGCGCTCGCTGAGGCGCTGGGCGAGCCAGTGGCCGAGTACGAGGTGTTGGTTGACATCCCCAAGCCAGAGAAATGGGAGATGGAGACGCCGGTGGCCTTCAGCGCGCCACCGCTGGGCATGCGCCCGCTGATGACCTGGACCGAGGCGACCGGCCAGCGCGCCGAAGACCTCGGCGTCTACGAGCGCCGCCAACGTCGCATCCGCATCGTGTGCCATCCTCGCTGGCGCGACCGCGTGCGCGCCGAGGGCCAGGCCGCGCTGCTGGGCGTCATCGAGCGCATCCCCACGCTATAGCGGGCCAGCGAATAAATTCGCGCCTGGAGGGCCTTTGGCCCACAAGACCTGCCTCCGCAGGTCCGCACGCGCCGATCCTGGACCCGCGCAGGCGGGTCTCGTGGCGACCGTGGTCGCCTTTCAGGCGCGATTTCAATCGCCAGCCGTGCTAACGGGACCATACACACCCTTGATGTGCGACGTATAACCTGCTTTGGCCGCCAACCGTAGCGATGCGCTGTTGTACGCGAAGGCGCTGTAGATAGGGAGCAATCCTTCCTGGCGGATAGCCTGTGTCCAGGCGATGGTCGCGGCGGTCGCGCA
>JAICSR010000378.1 GCA_025936795.1 Ktedonobacterales bacterium
GCCCTTGCCCACTGGACGCCTGCCGATCTGGAGCGTGTGTTCTCCCCACCAGCAGCCCTGAAAGAAGAAGAGCGCGCATTCTTTCCGCCACGCGCCTTGAAGTGGATTCTCTGGCACGTCCTCGAACACGAAATCCACCACGGCGGCGAGCTTTCCTTAGCCCTTGGCGGATATGGCCTGCCGGGAGTCTATGGCTCGATGTGACTGCGAGCAGGCCAGCCTGGGGTGTTAGCGTATGCATCTGGATGCTCATACACGACGAACTCTCGCGAGTTGGTCACACATTGCCACTGCGCTTCGTCAGTCAGGTAGAAGACGTTCAACACAGCGTACATGAAGGGAGACAGATGTGCCTCTAGCAGCAACCACGATCATGCTTGGCGTCAAGGACCTCGCCCGCTCGAAGCAGTTCTATGGCGAGGGCCTGGGCTGCGCGATTGCCCAGGACTATCCCAATTTCGTCTCGATCACTCTGGGTGAGGGATCGTCCTCGCTAGCCCTCTATGAGCGCGAGGCGGCGGCCCAAGACGCTGGTGTCTCCGCCGAAGGCTCCGGATTCCGAGGCGTCTCATTCCACTACATCGTGCCATCGAGAGAGGCCGTGGACGAGGTCATGAGCGCCGCGAAGGCGGCCGGTGGCGACATCGTGAAGGCGGCGGTGGGCGCCCAGTGGGGCTACTCTGGCTACTTCAGCGACCCGGACGGCTATCTCTGGAAGGTCGCATCCGCCTCGTAACCTGAGGCTGTTCGAAGACCTCACCCCCAGCCCCTCTCCCGCGAGGAGAGGGGAGCAACCAGAAAGCCCCTCTCCCGCCGCAGCGGGGGAGGGGTTGGGGAGGGGCCGAGGTTGCGTCAGTGCGCCGCCTGCTTCTCTGCTACCTCTTTCTTGTGGGCCTCGATGATGCCCTGCTGCACGCTCGCGGGAACCTCCTCGTAGCTGGAAAGCTCCATCGTGAAGGAGCCGCGCCCCTGCGTGATCGAGCGCAGGTCGGTCGCATAGTGCAGCATCTCGGCCATTGGCACGTGCGCCATGATGCGCTGCATGCCGTGCTCGCCTGGCTCCATGCCCATGATGCGCGCCCGCTTGGTGTTCAGATCAGAGGTGATGTCGCCCATGTGCTCGTCGGGCGCGAGAATCGTCACCTGCATGATCGGCTCCAGCAGCGTTGGCGCGGCCAGCGCGACCGCCTCCTTCATGCCGAGCCGCGCCGCAATCTCGAACGCCTGCGAGGACGAGTCTACGTCGTGGTATTTGCCATCTACCAGGCAGACGCGCACGTGGGTCATCGGGTAGCCCGCCAGGAACCCCTCGCGTAGCGACTCGGTAACGCCCTTCTCCACGCCTGGCACATACTCGCGTGGCACCACGCCGCCGACGCTGCGATTCTCGAAGACGAAATCTTTCTCGGCGTCGGCCAGCGGCTCAACTTCCAGCCAGACATCGCCAAACTGCCCGTGGCCGCCGGTCTGCTTCTTGTGGCGCCCCTCCGCCTTCGCCCGCTTCTTGATCGTCTCGCGGTACGGCACATGGCGGTCGCGGCGGAAGACGTCGACGCCGAAGCGGCGCTGCAAGCGCTCTAGCGCAATCTCGACATGCGACTCGCCCATGCCCGATATGAGCGTCTCCGCCGTCTCCGGGTCGCGCGCGACATGCAGCGTGGGGTCTTCTTCGACCATGCGCGTCAGCGCCAGACTCATCTTGTCGAGGTCGCTCTGTGTGCGCGGGAAGACCGCCGCCGTAAAGAGCGGCTCTGGCAGGTGGATATGGTCGCGCTTGTCGCAGTCTTTCGCGCCGAGTGTGTTGCCGGTGTGGGTCTTGCTCAGCTTCACCACCGCGCAGATGTCGCCTGCCTGCGCCTCGGTCATCGGCTCCTGCGTCTTGCCGCGCATCTGCAAGAGCTGGCCCACGCGCTCTTCGGTCGCGGTATCCACATTGAAGATGTGCGCGTCGGACTTGAGGGCGCCGCTGTAGACGCGCAGGTAGCTGTAGGTTCCCTTCTGCGGGTCCACCATCGTCTTGAAGACGAACGCGGCTGGCTGGCCATCGGGAGCCACATCAGGTCGCTCTGCCGCCGAGGGCAGATAGTCGACGATGGCGTCGAGCAGATTCTGCACGCCGATGTTCTTCGCCGCGCAGCCCGCCAGCGCTGGGGCGAGCATGCCGCCAGCCACCGCCGCGCGCACGGCGGAGCGCAGCTCATCTGCGCTGATCTCGCCGCCCTCCAGATACTTCGTCATCAGGTCGTCGTCGGCCTCGCAGGCCACCTCGATCAGCGCATCGCGATACTGGCCCATCTGCTCGGCCACATCGCCAGGGACCTCGCGCTCGACCATCGTCTCGGCGGTGAAACCGTAGGCCTTGCCGGAGACGAGGTCTACCACACCAGTAAATGCGCCCGCCTGGCCGATGGGGATGGTCAGCGGAGCGACCTTGCCGCCGAAGCGCCCACGCAGCGACTCCAGCGCGTGATCGTAGCTGGTGTTGTCGCGGTCGAGCTTGTTGATGAAGATCAGCCGGGGCAACTCGTGCTCGTCGGCATGTTCCCAGGCAAGCTGCGTCCCTACCTCGACGCCCTTCTCAGCCGAGACCACCAGCAGCGCCGCATCCGCGACGCGCAGGCCCGCCATCATCTCACCTACAAAGTCCGCGTAGCCGGGCGTGTCGAGGAAGTTGATCTTCGTGTCTCGCCACTCCAGCGGGAGGACGGTGAGATTGATGGACATGCGGCGCTTCTGCTCATCGGGGTCCGAGTCGGAGACCGATGAGCCATCGTCTACTCTGCCCTGGCGGGTGACGGCGCCTGCATCGTAGAGCGCCGCGTCTACGAGCGAGGTTTTGCCGGACCCGCCATGTGCGATGACGGCGACGTTCCGGATTCTGTCTGCACTGAAGACTCGCATACCAGGCTCACTTTCTGCCGCACAGAGGCGGCAATAGGCGGTGATGCGCGCGTGACGCCATTGCCACGCGCTATCTCGAACCGGAGCAATGTCCAGCATCGGCTGGTACCTGGCAGGCCCACAGAAACAGCGTGGGTCGTGGAATGAACCGGAAGCGCACGTAAAACTTGGCGCGCAATCGGGCGATACTCCTCATCGCCCTGAGAGCGCCTGGCGCTTCAGTTCTCGTTCAGTTCTCATACCGTGTGATGACAGGTTGGCAAGGAGCCAGAACAGCCTGGCGCTATCACGTCGCAGGCCGCTCTTGTGTGTCTACGTATGGTACACGACGCTCGGCAAAAGCGAAACCCCTGCGCATTTGGTTGCCAGCCGTCATACTGACGCTACTCTCTCTACGCATGAGCCGCCGCAGATGGCGCCAGCGGGGCGGTGAGGATACACAAAAGCCCCTGCTCCGCGCAATGCAGAGCAGGGGCCTTTTGCTGGGCGAGCGGTTTAGCCGCGCGTGGGGCGATTTTTGCCCGCGCGACCAGCGCGCTCCGGGCGACCGGCTGGCCGACTGGCTGGCCGACTGGCTGGCCGACCTGGGCGGGCGTCGGTTGAGCGGAATCCGCCAGTGGCGCGCTGTGGGCCGCTCGGGCGACCGGCGGGGCGTTGCTCGCCGTAGCGCGCATCGCGGCCTGGAGCGCGGTCGTCGCGCGAGCGGTCGTCGCGGTGGAACTCGCGGCGCTCGCTGGGTTGCGCATCTTCACCGCGCTCATAGCGGCCCTCGCGGTAGTCGGTGCGATAGCCATTGCGGCGGTCGTCGCGGCGCTCGAAGCGGCTCTCACGCTCGTCGCGCTCGGCATTGCCATAGTCATCGCGGCGATCAGCCTCAGTGGTTGGCCGCGACCAGCGCGACGCTGCATCTTCGCGGCGGGCGGGACGATCAGTACCGCCGAAGGGACGCTGCGCCGGGCGGCGGTCGAAGGAGCCGTAGCCGCGACCCTCGGCGCGATCATCCGGGCGGCGCTCACCGCGACGCTCGTTGAATCGCTCGGCTGGGCGCTCTGGGCGACGGGCGGGACGGCGCTCCGTCCACTCGTCGCGTCGCTCAGGGGTGGCCAGCTCTGCTGTGGCTGCGCTGGGCGCCGGGGCGTTGTTCATCTCAGCCATCTGAGCGGGCTTCTCGC
>JAICSR010000504.1 GCA_025936795.1 Ktedonobacterales bacterium
CGAGTCCAGGCCATACTGCTCGTCGGCGCGCCGCTCGATGGCGCGCATCTCATCCACGCTCACCACGCGCATAGCCAACCACGCTCCTCTCTTGCATCTCCCGCCGCGCATCGCTCCATCGTGTCTGTATAGCGTCACTCAGCAGCGTATCCGCGCGTGGGGCGCCACAGCAAGGCTGCCGTTGTGTTTGCTCATCTGCTTTGCTATACTCCCACGGCAAATGACAATGACCGGAACGGAATAAATACCGCTGGTAGCTTGTTATGGAGGCTCCCGATGTTCTGTCCGAAGTGTGGAAGTCTGCTGACCTGGCGCTGGGACTCCTATATGAAGCGTGACGTGTTCTATTGCATGCCTGGTGACATGTGGATGTCGGTCAATCTTACTGAGCAGCTGCTGGAGCGCTATGGCGCGCAGGAAACTGCCGATGAGCCAGAGGCCATGCCACCGTACTCCGTCAGATGGCATGGCAGACGCCAGTATTATTGCCCTGGCTGTGGCGTCCAACTGCAAGAAGGTCTCACCTGCGGTCGCTGTGGCAAGAGTCTGCGGGACCTGTTCATGACGCTCGTTGAATTACATCCCCATCGAGGGGAGATGATCCTCTAGCAGCCGAACTTTAGCTCAGGGCTAGCCTGCAACTCTGCCTGAATAGCCACGCCAGCGCCAGCCGACGACAGACGATCCGCGCACATAGCGCAGGAGGAAGCCATGAGCGAACCTATGCCAGCGACGGCGGTTGCGCGAGCGAAACGCCGCGTTCCCCGTCGCCTGATCGTCGCGCTGACGCTGCTGGCGCTACTCGTCGCCTTCGAGGTGGGCGTTCGCGTGATCCAGCCCGACACGCTGACCTACACGGCGAACGTCCCAACCAGCTGGCCCGACTACCAGTATGAACATAGGGTCATCACCGACCCGCGTGCGGTCGCTGGCTGGTACGCTGCTGTCAACGCTCACCCGCATCCACTCTTTCAAGTGAATGTTCTCTCGTCCATCTTCATGCATTGCAACGGCTTGTACTTTGCTGATGAGTCCTATCAATTCGCGTTTACCTGGCATGGCCTCCTCCTGGAGACGGCGTCAACCACTGAGACAAGCTGCGGACCCATCCTCTGGCCCACCAGCGGAGGGCTACCCAGCCTGCGAGGATATGCGCTGCCAGCTGCGCTGCCGACGCCGACCCCCTGACACAGCCGCATGACCTCGCCAGCAGTCTGCGCTCACAAGGATGGGCGCCGCAAATGACGCCGCGCGTGAGAACAGGTCTTCGATGTCACACACGACCTCAATTGGAGCCTTCAGCAATGAGGCAAGTGAGAGGAAACAGGCGATGAGCGTGAGTGGATTGTCCAGCGCGCGGCTCGATCACATGCGCGCGGTCATGGCGGGCTATGTCGCACGCGGCGAGACGCCGGGGCTTGTCGCGGCGGTCAGCCGACGTGGCGAGGCGCATGTGGCGGCCTTCGGTACGCTGGCGTTCGGCGGCGAGCGCCCGATGCAGCGCGACACACTTTTCCGCATCTCCTCGATGACCAAACCGATCACGGCGGTGGCGACGATGATTCTGGTGGAGGAGTGCAAGCTGCGGCTGGATGAGCCGGTGGATCGTTTGCTGCCCGAACTGGCCAACCGCAAGGTTCTGAAGCGGCTCGATGGCCCGCTCGATGACACCGTTCCCGCGAAGCGGCCCATCACCGTACGCGATCTGCTCACCTTCCGCATGGGCTTTGGCATCATCCTGGCGCCACCGAATACCTATCCGATTCAGCGGGCCGTGGACGAGCTGCAACTGGGCCAGGGGATGCCCGCTCCCGCGGCGCCGCCTGCGCCGGACGAGTGGATGCGCCGCTTCGCGACGTTGCCGCTGCTGCATCAGCCGGGTGAGCAGTGGATGTATAACACTGGGGCCGATGTGCTGAGCGTGCTGATCGCCCGCGCCTCTGGGCAGCCGCTGGAAACGTTTCTGCGCGAGCGCATTTTTGCGCCGCTTGGTATGCGCGACACCAGTTTCAGCGTACCTGCGGAGAAGCTCGGCCGCCTGACGCCTAGCTACATCACCAACCCCGCAACCGGCGCATTCGACATCTACGATGAGGCGGCGGATGGCCAGTGGAGCCGCCCACCCGCCTTCCCATCAGGGGCCGCTGGGCTGGTCTCGACGATTGACGACTACCTGGCCTTCGGTCAGATGCTGCTTGACAAGGGTCTGTATAGCTCCGGACGCCTGCTCTCCAGGCCCTCGGTTGAGCTGATGACGACCGATCAACTCACGCCAGCCCAGAAGGCTACAACTGGCACGGAATCGCTCATTCTCGCTGGCTACGGCTGGGGCTTCGGCGTCTCCGTCGTCACCCGGCGCGATACGTTTGCGTCGGTCGGAGCATTCGGCTGGAATGGTGGCCTGGGAACCCTCTGGAGCACTGACCCACAGGAGCAAATGGTCGCGATCCTGATGACGCCCTGCGTCTGGACCTCCGCCAGCCCACCAGACATCTGCCTCGACTTCCTGACCTCAGCCTACCAGGCGATTGACGACTGACACCAGGCGCGACCTCACCCCCTGGCCCCCTCTCCCGCGAGGCG
>JAICSR010000601.1 GCA_025936795.1 Ktedonobacterales bacterium
CCCTCTCCTGGTGGGAGAGGGGTTGGGGTGAGGGTTCGCGCTACGCCACAACGATTTCAGCGGGGAACTTCGGCTATGAGCTACAACATACAGCGCGCGGCGGTGGTCGGCGCGGGCATCATGGGGGCGGGCATCGCGGCGCTGCTGGCCAGCGCAGGTATCCCCGTCCTGCTGCTCGACATCATCCCACCCGACGCGCCTGAAAGCAGCGACCCAGCGGTGCGCAACCGCTTTGCGCTTGGCGGTATCGAAAAGGCGCTCAAGGCGCGGCCCGCCTCGGCCTTCTTCACCGCGAAGGCGGCGAAACTGGTGACGCCCGGCAACACCACCGACGACCTGGACAAGTTGGCCGGCGTAGACTGGATTGTCGAGGCCATCGTCGAGGAGATTGGCGCCAAGCGCGACCTCTTCGCGCGCATCGAGCGGGTGCGCACGCCGGGAACGATCATCAGCTCGAATACGTCGGGCCTGCCCGCGACGATGCTGCTGGAGGGACGCGGCGAGGACTTCCGCCGCCACTTCCTCATCACCCACTTCTTCAATCCCGTGCGCTTCATGAAGCTGCTGGAGCTGGTCGCTGGCCCCGACACCGACCCTGAGTTGATGCGCTACATGGGCGAGTTCTGCTCAGCCAGGCTCGGCAAGGGCGTCGTCTATTGCAAGGACCGCCCCAGCTTCATCGGCAATCGCATCGGCAACTACGGCTTCGCGACGGTCATCCATCGCATGCTGGCCGAGGGCTACAAGATCGAGGAGGTGGACGCCATCTTCGGGCAGCCGCTCGGTCGTCCGCGCTCCGCCGTCTTCCGCACGGGTGACCTGGCGGGTGTGGATACGCTGCTGCACGTCGCCGACAGCCTCTATGAGAACCTGCCCGATGATCCGCAGCGTGACCTCTTCAAGCTGCCCGACTTCGTGCGCACGATGGTGGCGCGCAAGTGGCTGGGCGACAAGACTGGCCAGGGCTTCTACAAGAAGACGAAGGGGGCCGACGGCGCGACCGAGATTCTGGTCCTCGATCCCGCCACGCTGGAGTATCGCCCGCAGGACTCCGTCCACTTCTCCTCGCTGGATAGCGTCAAGGGCAATCCCGACGCCGCCGAGCGCAGCCGCGCTGTGCTGAATGGTCAGGACCGCGCGGCGACGCTGGCCTGGGAGGTGACCGCTGATACGCTGCTCTACACGGCGGCGGTGGCCCAGGAGATCAGCGACGACATCGTGAACATTGATAACGCGATGCGCTGGGGCTTCAACTGGGAGGCTGGCCCCTTCCAGACGTGGGATAGCCTGGGCGTCGCCGCGCTGACGCAGCGGATGGAGGCCGAGGGGCGCAGCATCCCGCCGCTCGTGCGCGAGGTCGCGGCCAATGGCGTCGGCTCCTTCTATCACGATGGCAAATACTGGGATTGGAACAGCCACAGCTATCAGCCGCTGCCAGCGAGCGCACAGCGCCCCAGCATGGCGCGTCTGCGCGCGGCGGGCGCACGGATCGTCAAGGAGAACCGCGGCGCCTCGCTGATTGATCTGGGCGACGACGTGCTGGGCATCGAGTTTCACACCAAGATGAATGCGCTCGATGACGATATCGCGGCGATGCTGGCGGCGGGCGCAGAGGCGGCGAAGGCCATCTGGCGCGCCATCGTCGTGTCCAACGACGCGACCGATTTCAGCGTCGGCGCGAATCTC
>JAICSR010000426.1 GCA_025936795.1 Ktedonobacterales bacterium
CGTGCACGGTGTCAAAATAGGGGCGGTAGCGCGTCAGGCCGGGGCGGCCATAGTCATCTATGACGGCGCAGGTCAGGCGCTCGCGCGTCTCGAAGTTCAGCAGGTCACAGGTCCAGTAGTCGGCGTAGAATCGTGTGACGCCCCGGCTGAGCAGATCGTGGATGAACTGCGCGTCTCTGCCATCGGCGGCGACCTCGTTGGGGAAGGTCTGCGCCGTGCTCAGCGCGCCGACGACGAGGCTCACCACAAGCAGCGCGGCGACGGCGAGTCTCCAGGCGTTGCGGCGCATCGCCGTTCCAGCTAGCCTGCTCGGCGCAGCTATGATGTGCTTGGCCTGCGGCGTCGGGTCCAGCAGCGGCCAGAGGACCGCCGGTACGATGACCAGCAGGCCGATCATATAGCGGCCGGAGTTTGGGTTATTCGCCGCCGTCGCGCTGAACATGTAGGCCGCGATGGTGAGCCAGGCGGTCAGCGCCAGCAGCAGGCGTGCGAGATGTCGCGTCTCGTCTCCCACCTCGTCGCGCGCCTCTGACTGCGCCAGCGCTGGCGATGGAGGGAATGCCTGCGACGCCTGTGCCAGCGCGGCCTTCCGCATCTCGCGTTTCTGGTCGCTTTTCAGATGCGCCGTGCTCCAGGTCGTCCAGCGCAGCGTCCGCGCTGGCCAGAGCGCGCGTAGTGGGCGATAGGTCGCTACGGCGAGCAGCGCGAGATAGGCCAGGCTCCAGCCCCCGCCAATCAGGAATGCGGCGATGGTTGTGCTGGTCGGCGGGCCATAGAGCGGCAGCGCCTGCACCGGATAGAGGCTGGCGAGTCCCGTCACCGTGGGCAGGGTGAAGAGCAGCGTGCCATCTATCTGTTTCAGCAGCAACAATGCGCCACTCGCGCCGCCCTGATTGAGTGACTGATGCAGCGACCAGAAGACTGCGATGGGATTCGCCGCGATGGGCGTCGTCGCCGTGTAAAGGATGTCGGGCGAGAGGCCCACCAGCAGTCCTGCGAGCGGTAGCGCCAGCGCCCAACCGCGCAACTCGCGTCGGCAGGTCAGCCAGAGCAGCAGGCCGGTCGTGAGTACGAATGGCGCGATGATGGTATAGGTATACAGGCCGAACCCGGCCATCACCCCCCACGCGACGAATCCTGCGGCCCGCAGCGTGCGTTGGCGGCGCGACGCTGGCGCTACGTCAGGCGCCGCGGGCGGCCGGGTGAGCGCCAGCCATGACGCCAGCGCAAACAGCAGCGCGCCAAGCGCCATCGTCTCGGCCTTGCCGCCATCGGCGAGTAGCTCGATCTTGACCAGGAATGGCGTCCCCAGGGCCAGCGCGGCCAGCGCCACCAGCGCCACACGGCGTGAATAGAGCAGGCCCGCCAGCCAGCAGACGCCGACCATGCAGCAGGCATAGCAGACGATCATGCCGAGGCGTAGCGCGACCGTCGAGACGCCGAAGATGCGATACGCCAGCGCGCCCGCGTAGGCCTCTCCCACGCCCATGTAGCGCTGCCCGTAGAGATAGATGGGATGCTCGCCGCGCAGAAGGATGTGCATGGCCTCCAGGCCCATCGTGCCTTCTTCGCTGTTGCCGTGCGGCCAGCCAAGCAGGATCAGCGCCAGCCGCAGCGCCACCGCGCAGACAATCAGTGCGCCAGCCGCGAGCGGGTACCAGTAACGCTTGAGAAACACAGCTAGACTCACCAGCGCCCCACTCTCTCCCTCAGTCTCCCGCGACCAGCGCGACCCCACCGACGAGAACCATCGGCCAATCATCCACGCATCACAATGAGTCATTATACCAAGACGCTCCAGCGTGGCGAGACTTTGCGCTTGCGGGGGAACAACCAACAGCATCGGGCGGGTAAACCCGCAGCTAAGGGCCTGTGGGCCGCGAAGCCCGCCTGCGCGGGCTGGACCTTGGCGAGTGTGAGCCTGCGGAGGCAGGCTTTGCGGCGCCCGGAAGGGCGTCCTTAGACGCGGCTTCAGCCGCCAGCCGACGTGCCGACACACGATATCCCGATCAAGGAGTAAAACGTCATTCATCCGCCAACCCGCGCTTGCCGCGTGCGCTTGCCGCGCAGGCTGGCTGGGGGCTATACTCGCCAGTGGGCGCGCCATGCCGAGAGCACACTGGGCCGCGCGCCGGAGCGCCATAACCACCTCAACGCTGAGGGAACGTCAAGGGAGGAGACCTGCCAACAATGGCCGTCCTGGAGAGCCATATCGAGCGCGAGAGCGCCGCCTATCGTGAGAGCCACGCCTACTTCACAGGCGCCGTCGCCGAGCTGCGCGAGCGCATCGCCCAGGCGCGCGGCGGGGGCGGCCCCGAGGCGATTGCGAAGCACCGCAAGCGCAACAAGCTGCTGGCGCGCGAGCGCATCGAGCTGGTCTGCGATCCTGAGACGCCCTTTCTGGAGTTCAATCCGCTGGCGGCGTGGGGGATGTACGACGGCGCGGCGCCATCGGCGGGCATCGTGACGGGCATCGGCGTCATCGAGGGGCAGGAGTGCGTTCTCGTGGCCAACGACGCGACGGTGAAAGGCGGAACCTACTTCCCGCTGACGGTCAAGAAACACCTGCGCGCTCAGGAGATCGCCGAGCAGAATCGCTTGCCCTGCGTCTATCTGGTGGACTCCGGCGGCGCATTCCTGCCGCTCCAGGCCAATGTCTTCCCCGACCGCGAACACTTCGGGCGCATCTTCTACAATCAGGCGCAGATGTCGGCCCAGCGCATCCCGCAGATCGCAGCGGTGATGGGGTCCTGCACGGCGGGCGGCGCGTACATCCCGGCGATGAGCGACGAGACGGTAATCGTGCGCGGCAACGGCACGATCTTCCTGGGTGGGCCACCGCTGGTGAAGGCGGCGACTGGCGAAGAAGTGACGGCTGAGGAACTGGGCGGCGCGGATGTGCATAGCCGCCGCTCTGGCGTCACCGACCACTACGCGCTGAACGACGAGCATGCGCTGGCGATCGTGCGCAGCATCGTCAGCAACCTCAATCAGCGCAAGACCTATCCCTGGGAGGTGGCCGAGCCAGAGGAGCCGCGCTACGATCCGCTCGACCTCTACGGCATCGTGCCTACCGACCCGCGCCGCAGCTTCGACGTGCGCGAGGTGATCGCGCGGCTGGTGGATGGCAGCCGCTTCCACGAGTTCAAGGCGCTCTACGGCGAGACGCTGGTCTGCGGCTTTGCGCGGCTGATGGGCTATCCCGTGGGCATCATCGCCAACAACGGCATCCTCTTTTCCGAGAGCGCGCTCAAGGCGACGCACTTCATCGAGCTCTGCTGCCAGCGCAAGACGCCGCTGATCTTCCTGCAGAACATCACCGGTTTCATGATCGGCAAGCAGTATGAGAACGGCGGCATCGCC
>JAICSR010000495.1 GCA_025936795.1 Ktedonobacterales bacterium
AGGGGGAATCAGACCCAGAGCGCGCGGCTTCTGGCTCCCCTCTTTAAGAGGGGCTGAGGCGCGAGGTGGATAGCCACGAGGTTTCTAGTGCGTATCTCTGGCTCCCCTCCCTTTTAGGGGAGGGGCTGGGGGAGAGGGTCTGCGCCAACAACCTCACCACATGCGGTATCACACTGTGGTTCCCCCTCCCTTTTAGGGGAGGGGTTAGGAGGAGAGGGTGGTCGCCACACTGACAACATCCCAGGCAAAATAGAAGTATGAGTTCATAGCGCACAGCCAGGCGAGCAGTCCTATGCTTCGGCGCCGAGCCACTGGCGAATCCCGCGCAGTGGCGTCTTCAGGAGCGAGCGGGCCAGCGAGGAGTCCAGGCGTACATCAACCACGGCTGGCGTAGAGAGGGTTGCAACCGAAGCGCCCGCGAGTTTCGCGGGGTCGAGTTGATAGGCGCCCGCGATGAGGCTGCCCAGGTCGTAGCGGGTCAGCGCATCGGCGCCCGCCACGTTGATGACTCCGGCAAAGTCGTTCGCGGCCAGTTCGAGAGCTGCCTCCGCCAAGTCATCCGCGCCTATCGGGCAGCGATACTGATCGGTAAAGAGGTGTCCAGCGCGGCGGCCTGTGGCGAGATCGAGGACGAGGCGCGTCTGCGGATCGAGGGGTTCGCGGCTAATGATGAGTGATGTGCGGACAATGGCAGCCTGAGGCGCAATCGCGCTAACCGCCGTCTCCGCCGCGGCCTTGGCGGCGCCATAGTGCGTGATGGGGCTGGGTCTGGCGGTCTCTGTGTAGGGGTTGCTCGTCCCGTCGAAGACCGCATCGCTCGATATGTGGACGAGCCGCGCGCCTGCCTCCGCCGCCGCGAGCGCGACGAACGCCGCTCCATCCGCATTGGTCGCCCACATCGCCGCGCCACGATACATGTATGCCGTATGTATGATGGCGGCTGGCTGGGTCAGGCGTACCAGCGCCAGAACGGCGTCGCGGTCGCCGACATCGAGCCTGTGCCACTGCCCAGGTAGCGGCGGGGGCGCGGTATGGTACGTTCCACAGACGTCCCAGCCCTGCCGCTGGGCCATGCGAACGACATTGCGGCCAAGCGTCCCGCTCGCGCCAGTAATGAGCAGCCTCGGCATGGCAAAGTTCTCCCGGTCAGGGACAGCTAGCGCTTTCGCTGGCCATCCTCGCCATCAGGGGGCTGCGGGCCGAAGCGCGGCAGTTGTGGCGGCTGCCAGCCCTGTTGCTTACGCCACCGTTGCGACTGCGCCAGGTTCTCGTCGTACATCTCGCGCTCGGACGGCCCCTGCTCCTCCGGCGGTTCGCTATAGCCCTGACGTTGGGAAGCAGGCCGCTGCACGAACGGCGGACTCGCGAGAGGCGGATCGTTGTACGGCTGCTGCTGCGGCTCCTCATCCGGTGGCGGATAGGCGGGTGGATAGTCGGGCGCGGGCGGATAGTTGGGATACTGGTTGGGCTGGCCAGCGGGCGGATAGACATCGCTGACCTCCCAGGCATCCTCGGCGCGCGGCGCTGGCTGCGGGGGCTGATCGTGCGTCAGCCACCAGGGCGTCTCGGCGGGGGCGTTACCACCTGCGGGCGGCGTGAAGACTGGCCCGGCGGTGGGCGGCGGCACGAAAGGCGACGCAGGGGGCGCCGACGCTGGATCAGGCTGCCGTGGCCGCGCGGAGGAGCCTCCGAAGATATCCGACGAGCTCGACCCGGCCGAGACTTTGGGCATTTTGCTCGTATCCCAGAGCCACGAGTCGCCCTCTGGCCGCTCATCTTCAACGGGAATGTATGCGGCCGCGGCGGCGACCGACGGCGGGACGTCCGCGGGGATATTGGCCTGGTTTGGGTAGGGATTCAGCGGCGGGCGGGCAGCGCCAACGGATGGCTGTAGCTCCGTCGGATAGGCGTCGGGCGGCAGATTGCCCCCCAGTCCTCCCGCCCAAGGGTCAAGTGGACCAGACCCGGAGTTAAAGCCGCCAGCGGCCACGCCTCCAAAGGGCGCGCCAGCGCCCATCAGGTCAGCGGCGCGCGCGTTGGGGCGGCTCGAAACGGGTGGTGGTGGCGCGACACTTGGTTTGGATGGATTCTCGCCGCGTCGTCCGATACGCTCGTAGTATTCGACCCAGGCGAGTATCTCGTCGGGCCGAGTGAGGCGGTGCAGCCGGATGCGCACATGGCGGCCCTCGCCGCGCAGCGTCAGATATTCTGGAACGCGCGGCGACCAGGCGAAACTCTTCACCCGGCTATCGGTCCGGGCGGCGATCTCCATCAGCAGCCGGCCAATGGCGATGCCGACGCGAATCAGCCCACCGGCGGGATGGCGTGTGCGGTCGATGCGCGAGACGTTGGGCCAGCGCAGCCGCATGAGCGGTTGGGCAGGGCGCTTGCAGGTCACCTCTTTTGGCCCAATGGCATACGTCTGGCGGCGGAGGAAGGAGAGTAGCGCTTCCAAACAGCAAAAGCCCGACAGACCTAAAAGCACAAGTCCCGTCACGCCTGTTTCAGGGAGCAGGATGATGAAGTAGAGGCCCGGCAGCAGCGCCATTGCCGCTCCGAAGAGCCACCAGACGACGGTATTGGCGATGATGTCGGTCGCCGTGAACGGGCCGGAGCTGCTCGCGCCCCAGGTGCCGCCATGGTCGCGCCAGAGCAGGTAGCG
>JAICSR010000483.1 GCA_025936795.1 Ktedonobacterales bacterium
GGCACGACGCCGACCACGCCTGCGCGGGGTCGCGCGTGAGAAAGTGAGTCCATCAGCATGCAGCTGTTCAATACCGAAGCCGGTCGCAAAGAGACCTTCCAGCCGCTAGGCGATGTCGTCAAGATGTACGTCTGCGGTCTGACGCCGAAGAATGAGCCACACCTGGGCCACGCGCGGCTCTTCGCCGTCAACGATACGGTGCGCCGCTATCTGGAGTATCGCGGCTACCCGGTGCGCTACATCCAGAACTTCACCGATATTGACGACAAGATCATCGCGGCGGGCCTGCGCGATGGCATCCCGCCGTTCGAGGCGGCCAAGCGCTACACCGACGCCTACTTTCAGGTGATGGGGCGCCTCGGCATTCGCCCCGCCGATGAGTTCACCTTCGTCACGCAATACATCCCGCAGATCATCGAGATGGTGGCCGGGCTGATCGAGCAGGGGCATGCCTACGCAGTGGATGGCGATGTCTTCTTCTCCGTGCCAAGCTTCCCCGCCTATGGGCGACTCTCTGGGCGCGATGAGAAGGCGATGCGCGCTGGCGCGCGTATCGAGGAAGATCCACGCAAGCGCGACCCGCGCGATTTCGCCCTGTGGAAGTCGGCCAAGCCCGATGAACCCTGGTGGGAGAGTCCCTGGGGGCATGGGCGGCCAGGCTGGCACATCGAGTGCTCGACGATGGCGATGCATGCGCTGGGCGAGCAGATTGACATCCACGGCGGCGGCTCCGACCTGATCTTCCCGCACCATGAGAACGAGATTGCGCAGACCGAGAGCTTCACGGGCAAGGTTCCGTTCGTGCGCTTCTGGCTGCACACGGGCATGCTGAGTCTGCCCAGCGACGAGGGCGACGAGCCAGCTCCGCAGGAGGAGCTGGACGCCGAGGCGGTCGCCGAGACCATCGCGCACGAAGAGGGCGAGGGACCAGGCGACCTGGAGCGCTCGACCCAGAAGATGGCGCATTCTGGCTCGTTCGTCACTATCGCGTCGGTGCTGGCGGCGGGCGACATCCCGCCGATGGCGCTGCGCACCTACCTGCTGGGGCAGCAGTACCGCGCCAACCTGATCTATTCGGAGGAGCAGTTGCGCGCCTCGGTCGTGCGCTGGCGGCGCTGGGCCGAGACGGCGGCGAATCTGCGGCGGCTGAGCGCGTGGGCTGAGGGCCAGCAGGCCAGCGCGGGGGCGGACGCCGACCCGGCGACGCAAAAGCGCCTCGATGCGGCGCGCACGGAGTTCATTGCGGCGATGGACGAC
Organism: Ktedonobacterales bacterium; assembly: GCA_025936795.1. Taxonomy (GTDB): domain Bacteria; phylum Chloroflexota; class Ktedonobacteria; order Ktedonobacterales; family JADMIN01; genus JAKAIY01. Next base: position 1,258 of record JAICSR010000483.1, read on the forward strand.
GACCTGAACACGTCGCGTGCGCTCAGCGTGATTGATGAGCTGACGCACCGCATCAACGAGCAGGCCAATGGGCTGCGCGCGGAGACGCTGACGCCGACGACGGCGCCAACCCTGCGCGCGGCGCTGGCGACGCTCACCGAGCTGACCGGCGCAGTCGGCATCGCGCTGGACGACGAGGCGGCGCCGAGCGGCGGATTGACCGCTGCACAGCGCGCCGAGATCGAGGAGCTGATGCGCCTGCGGAAAGAGGCGCGCGACGAGCGAAACTGGGCGGAGTCCGACCGCATCCGCAAGGAGCTGGACGAGCGCTATCATGTGACGGTGAAAGACACGCCGCAGGGCGCCGTCTGGTCCGTGAACGAGTGACCTCACCCCCGACCCCTCTCCCACGAGGAGAGGGGAGATCGGAGGAGGGCAGAGAGAACGAGGCGAAACAGGCATGGCAGACTACGTGTGGGGGCGCTACCCCGTGCTGGAGGCGTTGCGCTCGCGGCGGCGGGTGCATCGCATCCTGATCGCACAGGGGCCGCGCGACGCTGGGATGAGCCAGTTGCTCGATCAGGCGCGGCGTGTGGGGGTGCCTGTCGAGCCGACCCCGAAGCGCAAACTCGATGACCTCTCGAAGAACTCGAATCATCAGGGGGTGGTGGCGCTGGTTGCGCCGCGCACCTACTCGGACGTGGACGACATCCTGCTGCGCGCCAAGGAGCTGGGCGAGGACCCGCTGGTGCTGGTGCTCGACGCGATCCAGGATGTGCATAACCTGGGGTCACTGATCCGCACTGCCGAGGTGGTTGGGGCGCATGGCGTCATCATCCCGGAGCATCGCGCGGCTGGCCTCACGCCAGTGGTAGACAAGACCTCGGCGGGCGCCGTCGAGTTCCTGCCGGTGGCGCAGGTGACGAATATCACGCGCACGCTCGACGACCTGAAGAAGCGCGGCCTCTGGTGTATCGGGCTGGAAGGCTCGGCCAAGACGCGCTTCGATCAGGCCAACCTCAAGGGGCCAATCGCGCTGGTGGTGGGCAACGAGGGCAAGGGCATCAGCAGACTGGTGAGGGAGCATTGCGATCTGCTGGTTAGCCTGCCGATGCGCGGCCACGTTGGCTCACTCAACGCCGCCATCGCTGGCTCCGTCACGCTCTACGAGATCTGGCGTCAGCGTGGCTGGGCGGCGCCCGTCAGCCCCAGCCTGAGCGTGGAGGAGGGCGAATAGCCCTGGGTTAGCGTAACGTGAGTCTTGGATAAGCGAAATGACTTCAGTCGGGCTATGATGCGGTTCTCAAACAACCCGTCAGTCCCGATCTGGAGGCATCGCGGATGAGTGTACTCGACCTGTACTGTTCGGTAGATGCATTCTGGCAGGATTTCGCGCCGCTCGGGGGGGCGCTAAGCGACTGGGCGTTGTTTTATCTCGTGAACTGCTTGTTTCTTCAGGTACAGCCTGGGAAAACAAGCAGTTTCTCATTGTAGTTGGAAATACGCTGGGAGTGCAGGTCA
>JAICSR010000066.1 GCA_025936795.1 Ktedonobacterales bacterium
CAGCGTCGCAATCCGCAATTCGTCTTGCGGAAGCTGCGTCGCTGGCCCCTCCTCATCGTGGAACGCGCGCGGACGCCACAGCGTGTTGCGGCCCAGGTTGAGCGCGCCATAGCCGAGCGCATTGAGCCGTTCGAGTCGCCGCTCCAGCGCCAGCAGCCCGCCAACACGCTCCTGGCGCTGCGTCTGGCGGTCGGCGCGCAGCCCGGCATAGCGCGAGAGGACGTAGAAGGCGTCGCCCTCGGTGATGAGCTGGGTGTCGTCGTCCAACTCGCGCGCCAGGCGGATGTCCTCGGCCTGCCAGGTCAGTGATTCGACGAACGCATCGAGGTCCTGGCGTCGCAGCCCCTCGCTCAGCGACCCTGGCGCGACCTCGGCGGTCTCCGCGTCGGCCATCACCGCCGTCAAGCGCTGCCCGCTCAGGTCAATCAGCATATTGGCGAGCGAGGGATCGCCCCAGTAGACGCCCGCATCGTGCAGATCGGCCAGCAGTTTGGCGATGGCGTTCCAGAGCAGGCGCTTGTTGGCGTCGGTGAAGGGGTAGCGATAGAGGATGGACTGTGGCAGCACATGCTCGGCCAATCGCGTGACGCAATAGCCGGTGTCGCCCGACAGATAGACCGGGCGGCCGCCCATCTGCCCGACCTCGATGCGCTCGCCGCCGACGACCACCCAGCCAACCGGCTCCAGCGTGGAGACATGGCGCGGCGCGGCCTGCTCGTAGATGTGAATCTCGCGCTCAGCGGCCTGCGGGCTGGTCTCCTTGATGGCATAGCGTCGCCCGCCCGCCTCGACGAAGATCACCTCATGGCGCGACTCACCCTTGCGGATGGAGAGGATATGCGCGCCGCGTGCGCCCCAATCAGCCAGCGGCGCGCCCCAGGGCAGGCGGCGCATGCGTGTCCAGTCGGCGCGCGGGATGTGAATGGCGCGCAGCTCCCCGGCCAGCGGGTCACGAGGCAGCGCCGCGCCTGCGTCGCCTTCGAGCCGCCGCGCGCCGCTGTCTTCGGGTGAGGGGTCGTCGCCGATGCGTGGGCCACGGCTTAGCGTGGCCCAATCCCAGCGTTGCATGCCCATGTTGTCGCATGACGGCGAGCGCTGGTCAAGCGGGCGGCGCGTTCAGGCTCCTACAGTTCGTGGTTGACCCACGAATACAGGCTGGTTATACTGGCGTGCAGGGAGCATGACGTGCTAGCACTGGTGATGAGGAGCGAGCGCCTTCATGGATGCGTCACAGTCCCTGGCGAGCGCCGTGTTCCTCATGTTCATGGCTTTCGGTTTTATGGGCGCCTGGGACGGTCTGGTACGCCACCACATTCGGCTGCGACGTGGCGAATGGTTGGCGCCGCTGGCGTTTAGTGGGCCAGCGGCGTATGTGACGGGGATACTCTGCCTGCTTTTTCTCCTGTTCCTGGGTAGCGTTGGACTCTCAGGGCTACCCGCGCTTGAAGCAGGGTGCGTCACTCCCCTCTGTGCAGTCGCTCATGTTCTATGGTCTCTATGTGCAACGCCAATGTCCGCTTTCCTGGTGATTGTGGCGTGCGGCGTGTTTGTACCCTGGCTGCGGGGCATACGCGATCCAGATGGCCCGTTTCGGACGCGCTTGCTTGCTCCGGGCGTCTGGTACCGCGAGCGCGAGGTTGTAACGCTGGCGCAACACCGGCTCTATGAGCTGGGAAAGCCAGATGTTGATGTAGACATCATCCTCGATCTGGCGGACTACATACTGCGAGCGTATCATGGTGTTCCACCCACGATCTCAGGGCGAACATGGCAGAAGCCGCTGGAGCGCCCAAACGCCAACATCATGCTCGCGCGATTGCTTGCGCACACTGCGCGCCTGCGGAAGCGCGACGGAGCGACACTGGTAGCGCAGCGCATCATCACTGAAGCGATCGCGCTGTACGTGTTGGAGAAGTTAGAGGCGGCAGAGCAGCGTTGGCCGTGGAGACGACGGTTCTTTGAGATATTTCCCTGAGAGCGTCAGCGCTGATGAAGACGCCTCACGCGACGAAGGTGGCGCCCGCGAGCAGGCGGGTCAGGATGATCGTCCACGCGATGCAGAGCGCGACGGTGAGGCGGTGCGCGCGGGGATAGCGCTCGCCAATCAGCGCCAGCAGCGCGAAGCAGGGAAAGACGACCAGCACGTAGCGTGGAACCGACATCAGCCCGCCGCCGCGAATGTGCGCGGGCAGCGCCAGCACTTGCAGCAGCGACGCCCAGCTATATACCACCCAGGCGCGCGGCAGCGCAGGCCACGCCGTCCAGCGCGCGGGCAGCAGCATGATGGCGCACAGCCCCAGCCAGAACGCGAGGAAGACGAAATCCTTGATGATCTCCAGCGTCGGCGTATTGGCGCCGCCCGCGGTGAGTGTGGCGAGGTCGCTCACGACACCCGCCCAGGGCCAATCGGGGTAGCGCAGCCAATCAGGGTTGTTGGCGGCGCGGCTCAGCGCGTCAGAGATGCCGTAGATATGCGTCAGATAGCGTTGCAGCGCCAGGAAGGCCAGCAGCGGTAGCGCGACTGCGGCGCCCAATGCCAGCCCGGCGCGCAGCCGCTGGGCGCCGCTAAGTGTGCGCCACGCTGGTAGCAACGCCTGGCCCGCCTCGATGGCCAGCGGCAGCAGCAGCAGCGCTCCTGGCGCGCGGGTCAGTGTGGCCAGGGTGATCAGCGCGCCAGCCAGCAGCCAGCGCCGCTGCCGGATGCAGAGGAACGCCGCCACGCTCATCAGCAGGAACAGCGCCTCGGTGTAGACCGCCGCGAAGAAGAGTCCGGTGGGGAAGACGGCGTAGTAGAGCAGCGTGCGCCGTGCGGTCTGCGGGCCAAACTCATGCGCGACGAGCCGCCCCAGCAGGATGAACGCCGCCAGCGAGAGCAGATTCGAGAGGATCAGGCCCGCCAGCGTCACATGCCCGCCCACCAGAGGCGCCAGCGCATGCATCAGCAGCGGATAGAGCGGGAAGTACGCGGCCTCCTGCAAGATGCGATAGCCATCGTGGGCGATCAGTGAGTAGAAGATGCCGTCGAAGAGTGTCCACACGCGGTAGAAGGCGGCAGGCGAGAAGGCGCCCAACGCGAGTTGCCAGAGCAGCACGAGCGCGCCGATCAGCAGCCGCTGGCCAAGCCATGCCGCCAGCGCGACCTGCCATAGCGGACGCTCGCCGCGCGCCGCATCGCTGGCCGTGGGCTGCGCCGCTTGCCCGACCGCGACCTCCGCCCGCATCGCGCACCCTCCCATTGTCGCCACAGCCGCCAGCGTTCAATCTGACACCGTGTACGACGCGCGCGCTGGCTGGGGTGTAACCCGCGCCGCCTACCGTGTGGGGCGGCCAATCGGGCGCTGATTCTCGTCGCGCGGGAGCTTGTGCTTGCCGGGGGTGTTGCGGTAGCGCAGGCGCTCGACGGGGCGCCCACCGAGCAGATGCTCGCGCACGATCTCGTCGGCGTCGTCGGGGGTGACGCCCCAGTACCAGACGTTCTCCGGGTAGACGACCACCATCGGGCCGTGGCCGCACTGGTCGAAGCAGCCACTCTTGTTGATGCGCACCCGCGCGCCGAGGTCATGCTGCTTCACCAGCGCTTTCAGCCGCGCGTGCACGCCCAGCCCATCGCCATCCACCTCCGGACACCACGAGCCGCTGGTGCAGACGAAGACATGCCGCTCCCAGATTGGCGTATTGAGGTCAGGCGTATCAATTGGGTCGCTGTGGTCGTCGGGGCGCTTGTCGCTCATGAGTTGCGGTTTGTCTCTCTCTTCGTCACGTTGGTCGTGTGGCGCCATTAGAAGCAGGAGCAGGCGACGGCGCTGGTGGACTCGGCGGCCAACTGCTGATACAGGTCGCGCACGCGGTCGCCGATGCGCCGCCAGTCGAACTGCTCGATGGAGGCGCGCGCGTTGGCCTGCAACTGCGCACGCAGCGCGTCATCGCTCAGCAGCAGATCAATCCGCTCCGCGAACGCCTGCGGGGAGCGCCAGCGCACCAACAAGCCATTCTCGCCGTCGCGCACGATGCTGGGCAGCCCGCCCGCCGCCGAAGCGACCACGGGCGCGCCACATGCCAGCGCCTCCACGGCGACCAGGCCGAAGCTCTCGTAGCGCGACGAGACGATCACCGCATCCGCCGCGTGGTAGTACGTCGGCAGGTCGCGCTGTGGCACGGCGCCGGGGAAGCGCACCCGCTCGGCGATGCCAAGCCCAGTGGCCCGGGCGCGCAGGCGCTCCACCTCTGGGTCGCCGCTCGGATCGCCGCCCACCACCAGCAGCCGCGCGGGCGTCCGCAGCAGCGCGACGCTCTCCAGCAGCAGATCAATCCCCTTGATGGGGTCGAGTCTGCCGACGAAGAGCAGGGTTGGCGTCTCGCCCAGGTCGAGCGCGCGGCGCGCCTCTGCGCGGCGGGCAGGCGTGACGGGCGTAAAGGCGTCGAGGTCCACGCCGCAGGGAATCACACGCGTGCGGCTGGGAGACAGGCCATAGAGGCGGCGCAACTGCTCGCCTTCCAGCTCGGTCGAGACGATCACACACTCCGTGGAGGTGACGAGTCGCCCCTCACTCTCGATGCGAATGGCGGCGGCGTGGTCACGCGGCGCGCTGGTCGCCTCCAACGCCAGACCCTGTTGCTGCGCCTTGAGCCGCTCGACAGTATGGAACATCGTCACCTGGGGAACATCCCAGAGGCGGGCCAGCGGCGCGGCGGCGGCGGCTGAGAGCCAGTAGTGGCTGTGAACCATGTCGTAGGGGTGATCATTGCGCTCGGCGAAGCGGGCCACGCGGCAGGTGAATTCGCTGACGTAGGGGTGCAATGCGCTCGGCGGCAACGGCTCGGCGGGGCCAGCGGTGATGGTGATGAGGCGCACGCGCTCGGAGAGCCGCTGGATGTTGGGAGTATCTGGCTGCGAGCGTCGGGTGAAGATGTCAACGGAGATGCCACTCCGGCCCAGTTCGCGCGAAAGCTCACGAATGTACACGTTCATGCCGCCCGCGTCGCGGGTACGGCCCAGTGGGGCGATGGGGGACGTGTGCAGGCTGAACATGGCGACCCTAAAGCACATGGATGCGCCCCCTTGGGCCTCGGTTGCCCCGCGCCTGGGCGCGCGTACTCTCGCAGATGCGTGGCCACCGTCCCTCTCCAGACGGAGCCGCAGGCAGAGCCAGCAATGTCTGCTCCGCCGTCAGCGTGTCTCGCATGATGAATCCTTGGATGATAGGTGACTCGAACGAGTCCGAATGTCGCGCCGTCTGTTCGTAAGCGCACGGCGCAGCGACCTCTGGCTATCCGTCAGTACGACCTGGCGGGGAAACCAGCGTCACTTCCCTTAATATACCTTAGCCTGCATATGCGCTGCCAGTCGAGCCGCCGCCAACGCCGCATCCAGCCGCATCCAGCCGCATCCAGCCGCATCCAGCCGTGTCAATCCATGCCCAGGCGGCGGGCGAGCGCCTCGCTCACAGGATAGATGCGCTCCTGGGGCAGGCGTCGCTGCGCCTCGCTGGCGCGACCACTATCGAGCAGATGGCGCAACGAGCGGACGAGCGGCGTAATATCCTCGATTCCCAGCGTCCACTCATTGACGTAGCGCGCGACGGTCTGGCGACCAAGGCCGACCTGGATGGCGCGGCGTTCCTGTGGCTGGCCGCGCAGGTTGCGCTCAGGGTCCCACTGCACACGCACGGGCGCAGTTTCCAGCGCGCGCCGCCAAGCCTCGTAGTCGCCCGCGAGCTGTGGCTCGAAGGTGGCGAGCGCGGCATGGCTGAGCGCTTCCTCCCAGCCAGCGCGACTGATGCGGATGGCAAGTACGCGCTCCTGGCCGGGCTTGCTGGCCCAGCCGCAACGCTCCATCATCCAGAGGAACGACGGCTTGATCCACGTCATGCGGTTGAGGCTGAAGGGCGCGACGAAGCGGCCCGCCGCGACCGCCGCCGTGGCGATCTCCGGGCGATAGGCCTGATAGACGACGATGCTGTGGTCGTCGTAATCTGCGCGGATGGCTCGCTGTCCCACCATCTCCTCCCCACGCTCCTCCCATGCTCCTCACGTGCCGCTCTCTGCGCGCTAGCCGCCGATGATCAGGCTCTCCGTCCAGGCGCGGGCGACCAGGCCATCAAGCGCGCTGATCGTCTGCCAGAAGCCCAGGCTGCGCGAGCGCACGCGCAGCGGCGCAGTCGTGGCGATGGTCAGCGTGTCGCCGGGCTGCGCCGGGCGGATATATTCGAGGCGAGAGAAGCGCGGGCGCAAGCGCAGTCGGGCGTCCGTCAGCGCGCCATCGGCAGCGGAGTGGTAGGCCGCCTCGTGCAGCCAGTCGAGGTAGACGCAGTTGTTGATGTGCTGCTGCGTGTCGGCCTCATACTCACGCGCGGTCAGACGCAGCTCGCTGGCCAGTGGCGCATCGCCGAGCCTGAGCAGCGGCCCCACTGTGCGGGCGCGCATGGCATGCCCCCACGGCCCCATGCGCGCGGTGATCTCGTCGGGGATGCGGACGGGCAGCAGCTTCTGGCGGTCAATGTAGGCCCAGCGCGCAGAGGCGCGGGCGACGAGGCGGCCCGTGTCGGCGCGGGTGACGAGGTAGTCGCGGGTGGCCTGCACATGGCGGAAGTCGGCGACCCAGGTTGCGAGGTTGAGGTCAGCGTCTATGCCGGGCAGATCGCCGAGCAGCAGCGACATCTCGCGCACGACCCACGCGCTGTTATGCGCGCGATACCACTGATTGTCGAAGCCCAGCGCGGCGGAGGCCTCGGTCGCCAGGTGTTCCAGGTAGCGCAGAATCGTTCCCGGATGGATGGCGCCGTCGCGTCCGGCCTCGTAGCTGCGCACCCGCAGCGTATCGCGAAACGCTTGCGGCGGAACACGCAGGTCGCCTCGGACCCTATCCCGCGCAAGCTCGTTCACCGCTGCCGTCTCATCGCCTTCCAGCGTCGCCATGACTCGCCTGTTATCCTTGTCTGCCCTTGCCTCGCCCTTGTCTCGCCGTTGTCTCGCCCTGAAATGATTCGCTCTGGGGCGCTTACCTCATCGCCCGCTGCATCAAGTGTAGGCGCCGGGCGGCGTGGCTGTCAAACAGGCGATCACGATGCTGATGAAGAAACCTGTCGAGGCGTCCACGCGCGGCTCACCTTCGCCAAGGCGAGCACGCCACATGTCTACTCGCCCTGCTGCTGAAGCACAGTGAAATGAGCGCAGGCGTGGGTGAGAGTGGGGATTAATGCCCATCGATTCCGATCATTCAAATGTGCTATAGAAACCCGGAGAGGAACATAGTTTCCTTATCCACTTCACGACAGCGTATACTACATGCAAGATACACCGTGTGACTGGCATCGGAGAATGAGATGATGAGGTCGGTCGAGCTATTTGCGGGTGGAGGCGGATTAGCGCTTGGTATCGAGCAGGCAGGCTTTCGCCACATCGGACTGGTAGAGCGTGACCATGAGGCATGCGAGACGTTGCGTGCGAATAACTGCGTTGGTGGCAAGCGCGGCTGGCCAGTGTATGAGGCAGATGTGCGCAACATCGCATTTGACCAATGGGCTGGCAAAACGCATCTCCTCGCAGGTGGTCCACCATGTCAACCATTCTCGATAGCCGGCAAACACTTAGGCAATGAAGATGGTCGCAATATGTTTCCCGAAGTCATTCGGGCAGTTCGCGCACTGCGCCCTCAAGCAATCCTGCTTGAGAATGTGCGCGGTTTAACCCGTGAAGCGTTTCGCCCCTATCTCGATTACATCCTTCTTCAATTGCGGTTTCCTACAGTGACAGCGCGAGAAGGCGAGGACTGGATGACTCACCGGAACCGACTTGCGTTCAGCGCATCACATGGAATAAAGCTTGATCTCGAATACACTGTCGCACCGCCTTCCATCATGAATCTCGTGGACTATGGCGTGCCGCAGAATCGCCATCGGCTCGTTATCGTGGCATTGCGTGCTGACCTCAATCTGGATTGGACTTGGCCGACGCCGACACATTCACGCGACGCGCTTCTATACGACCAATGGGTAACTGGCGATTACTGGAAACGTCACGGGCTACTACAGCCGCCACTACCCGCATCACTCCATGCGGCGGTAGAGCGCCTTGCTGCTGCTTCAGCTCCCAACGCTTATCCGTGGCGGACAGTACGGGATGCGCTATCTGGCTTACCAGAGCCAGTAGATTGTTACGAACACACCACCATACCTAACCATGCGGGTATCCCGGGCGCGAGAAGCTACTATGGGCATAGTGGCAGCGTCTACGATTGGCCAGCCAAGACATTGAAGGCTGGCGATCATGGTGTTCCCGGTGGAGAAAACATGCTGCTCAGAGAAGATGGCTCTGTGCGTTATTTTACGGTCAGAGAGAGTGCACGGCTACAGACATTTCCCGACAATTATGTGTTCAGAGCAAGCCGCACAGAGGCGATGAGGCAGATAGGCAATGCTGTGCCTGTGGCTGTGGCTGAACTACTCGCTCGCCATGTCTATCGGATACTGGCCCAGGTTGGTTCACAGCAAGTGCGACGCCGCAGTGCGTCGGTATATTTGCAACCAGCGCTTTTGGAGGCGATTGGTGGCTAGTGTCTCATGAGTCACCGATACCTTCGCCCTCGTCCACAGCTTGCACCTCACCGATTTTGCCCTCACGGTATTCTATGAGATATGAAATGACGCTGGCGTTCCATTCATCTGCCGTATGCTGGTTTGGCTGGAGGCGCGCAGCCCATGCCCGTCCGGGATGCAGTGTGTCCCATCCTGATCGCTTCTGGTTAGAGCGCCCGCTGCCTGGATCATGATTGCCAAACCCGCCGAGACAAGCATTCCATACGGGCTTGTATGCCTGGATGAGATTGCGTTCGGCAAGCTCAATGAAGAGTTCCTCCACCACGAGATAGCGACAGCGAAAGTCCTCTAACCGAAGGGACGTATTGGCCGCCCGGATAGAGTCGGCATGCTCAGATAGTCGCCCAAACAGCACCTGGCTGCTTGCACTCGCGGTGACGGAGACGCCTTTGCGTCCACCTTGGGGAACGGCCTTTCCGACATAGATTGGCTGGACGCAGTCCTTCGCATTTGCCTGACGAACATCTGCGTACCCCGCGTAGTCTCCCTGATAATAAAGCGCATAGATACCTGAGCCAAAAAAGCGAGATGCGGGGGGAAGCGCTCCACACGGGCGCTCAGTCAGTTCGCGTACAATACTGTTTGCAATATTTGCAATAGCAAGCGGATTATATGGTGATTCGGACATGTGAACTCCGCCCGTCGCTTTCATACGCCTGTTTGCTGCACATCTGAAGTATAGGCACATCGGCGCCTCTAGCAGCAAACTTGGCGTGTTGTCCAGTTGTCACAGGCGCGGTGAGCAATGAGCATAGCAGCGTGCGATTGGCAGATGATATACTGTGCGCGAGGTCGCTGGGCACATGGTCGGCGGCTGATGGCTTCATGGGCGATTGCTGAAATTGGCAGACAGGCCAGACTTAGGATCTGGTGGCGCAAGCCGTGCGGGTTCGAGTCCCGCATCGCCCACCCCCCCTGCGCACACGCTGCAAGCTCCCTGGCTCATTGCGAGTCGGGGAGCTTCGCTATGCCGAGCTATGTTGATGCTGGGGAAGCGCTCACGGCTGCCGAGTCCTCTGTGGATGGCATAGTATCAGCGATCTGCACGATGCGCTCGCCCAGGCGGCGCAGCGCGTCGCGTAGCTCTGGCGGCTGGTGGACGACGAACGGCAGATTGAGCATCATCAGGTAGCGCGCCATATCGTCGAGGTCGTCATAGCGGCTGTGCAGCAGCGCGCCGCCAGGCGTCTCGGCGAGCCGCCCGTAGGACGCCGGAATCCGCTGCTGCACGGTGGATAGTGGCGCCTGGAACTCCACTTCGATGGCGATACCACCTGCCGGCCCGGCATAGCGTCGCATCATGAACGCCTGGCAGTCGAAGTCGGCTGGCCGCTCGAAGCGTTCCGTCAGCGTTTGTGCGCGCTGGATGCGATCCACCCGGAAGGTGCGGTGGTCGCGGCGCAAGCGGCAATAGCCGACCAGATACCAATGCCCCTTCCAGCCAACCACGCCGTAGGGTTCGACCGTGCGATGCGTGACCTCGTCGCCCAGCGAGCGATAGTCGAGGGCGATGCACTGCTCCTGGCCAATCGCCTGGCTCAGACTGATCAGCAGCGCGGCGTCGGGTTGCGTCTGCTGCCGCGCCGAGAAGAAGAACAGGTGCGCGGCCAGGCTGTTCAGGCGTTCGCGCGCTTGCGGTGGAAGCACACGCGAGACTTTCGCCAGCGCGCCTTCGACCGCGATAGATGACTGCCCAATCTCCAGCCACGAGGTTCCCAGCAGGCCCAGCATGATCGCTGCGGCCTCCTCTTCGGTCAGCATCAGCGGTGGCAGCTTGAAGCCCGGACGTAGCCGATAGCCACCGTAGCGGCCAATCGTGGCCTCGATGGGGATGCCGACATCCTGCAGATGCGCGATGTAGCGGCGCACCGTGCGCACATCCATCTCCAGGCGCGCGGCCAGCTCCGGCCCGGTGATAGAGGGCCGCGATTGCAGCACTTCGAGCACAGTCAGCACACGGCTGGTTGGATGATACATGACGCCTCTCCCCGCTCATTGCCTGCTCTGAGGGCAATTTTGGAGACATCTTTACGATTGCTCGGAAACGAGGGCGGATTCTGTCCTTCTTCCAGGGTAAGCTGTGACTATGAACGATGTCAAGCAGATGAGGGGAACGACACGATGACGACCTCGACGACACCCAGCACGTCCACAACCAGCGACGCCTTGGCGGCGGAGACGTTTGCGCCGCCACGTCTGCGCGGCGTGGCGCTGGCGAGCGTGGTCAGCGCATTGCTGCTGGCGCTGCTGCTCGAAGCGCTGGATCAGGCGATTGTTGGCACGGCGCTGCCACGCATCATCGCGACGCTGCACGGCCTGGACCGCTACACCTGGGTGGTGACCGCCTATGTGCTGGCGACCGCTACGATGGTTCCGATTGTCGGCAAGCTCTCCGACCAGTTCGGGCGCAAGTGGTTCCTGGTCGCCGGTACGGCGCTCTTTCTGATTGGTTCAGCGCTGGCGGGCGCCTCTGAAACGATGAATCAGTTGATCGCGTTCCGCGCGATTCAAGGGCTGGGCGCGGGCATCGGGATCGCGCTGGTCGCCACCATCATCGGCGACCTGTATCCGCCAGATCAGCGCGCCAGGCTGATGAGCCTCTTCGGCCTGGTCTATGGCTTCGCCAGCCTCTTCGGCCCGACGCTGGGCGGCTGGCTCGCCGAGCATGGCCCGCTGCTGGGTAGCCTGGTTACAGACGCCACACGCTGGCGCTGGGTCTTTTACATCAATCTGCCACTGGGCGGGCTGGCGATTGCGGCGCTGGTGATCTACCTGCCGGATAATCTCTCGGCGCACTCCAGCGGCTCGCTCACATGGGAATCGTTGCGGCATATTGACGCGCTGGGCGCGGTGCTCTCGGCTGCCGCGACGATCTGCCTGCTGCTGGGGTTGACGCTGGCCAGCGATCAGTCCGCACTCGCGGGCGCAGCCTCGCAAGCGCCTGTGCTGCTGGTGAGTGGCGTCATTCTCTTTGGCCTGTTCATCATGGTCGAGCGCAGAGTCGCGGAGCCGATTCTGCCGCTGGGCCTGTTCCGCAACCAGGTCTTCACAGCGGCGGCGCTGCTCTCGTTGCTGCAAATGATGGTGCTGCTGGGGCTGACGATCTACCTGGCGCTGTTCTTGCAGGGCGCGCTGAGCATCGCGCCGACGGCGACCGGGCTGATCATGACGCCGCTCTCCATCAGCATGGTGGCTGGCGCGATGCTCAGCGGGCCAATCATCGCGGCGCTCAAGCGCTATCAGGCGGTCACGATTGTCGCCGCCGGGGTCATGTGTGTGGGCGCGTTCCTGATCGCGACGATGACGACGCAGACCGCCGTCTGGCAGGCGATCCTTTATATGAGCGTGACGGGGCTTGGCACAGGCGTGTTCTTCGCGGTTCCGATGGTCGCGGGCCAGAATGCGCTGCCCGCGAGCCAGTTGGGCGTTGGCACGGCGGCGACGCGCTATCTGGGGCAGGTCGGCGCTGTGCTGGGCATCGCGATTGTCGGCGCGGTCGTCAATAGCGGCGCCTCGCCGACGCTGCTGCGGCGCCTGCCGACGACGCTGGCGGGCAAGCAGGCGCTGGCGAGCGCGCTACAACACGGCTTCGTGGCCGTGCTGTTCTTCGCGGGCCTCGCGCTGGTCGTCACCTTCTTCCTGAAAGACCTGCCGATGGCGACAGCGCAGGATGTGGCGCAGGATGTGGCGCAGGATGCGGCGCAGGGTGATGAAGCGGAAGCGGCGGAAGAGCCAGCGGGTGAACTGCTCTCTGCCTAGGGCGCGGCTTGCGCCATCTATCCTTCGCGCATAGAAAACAAAGCTCCCTGGCTCTGCGCGAGTCGGGGAGCTTTTCGCTGTGCGCTCTGGCGCCGCGTTGGCCTATACTGTGAGTGAGCGACCAGCCATCACAGATCGGCTGTGCGAGTCGGCGCAGGTCGCGTGGGCGTCGCGTGGGCGTCGCGAGGAGCAGTGCGCGATGAAGATTCGCTCGCTGGAGGCCATTCCGCTGGCGGTGGGCTTCAAGCAGTTGTTTCGCTTCGGCCAGACCAATCGGCAGGAGTCGCAGAATGTCGCGCTGAAGCTGGCGACTGAGGATGGTCTGGTGGGCTATGGCGAGGCATGCCCCGTGGCGGCGTTCACCACCGAGACTCAGCGCTCGATTGTGGAGACGCTGACACAGCAGGTCGCGCCGCTGCTGGTGGGCCGCGATGCGCTGGATCGCGAGCCGCTGCTGCGCCTGCTCGAACAGCATCTGCCGCGCGCCCCGTTTACACGCGCCGCTGTTGACCTGGCGCTCTGGGACCTGGCGGGCAAAGCCGCAGGCGTACCCGTCTCCACGTTGCTCGGCGGACGTTTCCGCGAGCGCCTCACGCTCCACGGCTCGGTGGGTTGGGATGAACCTGCGGCGATGGTTGACGTGGCCCATGCGCAGCTGGCGGCGGGCTACACCACGCTCAAGCTCTACGCGGGCCGTGGCGCGCTGGAGGATGATCTCGCGCGATTGGAGGCCGTGCGCGCCGCTGTTCCTGAGCGCATCGCCTTCCTGCTCGACGTGAATGGCCTGTGGTCGCGCGACGAGTACCTGCGCGCTGAGCCGCGGCTGGCGGACATTGGCGTGACGCTCGTCGAGCAACCGCTCCCCGCAGCGGATCTGGAGGGGCAGGCGGAGGTGACGCGCCAGAGCACGATCGCCATCGCCGCCGATGAGGCCGTCTTCTCGCCGATGGATGTCGCCGAGATTGGCAGACGGCGCGCGGCCAACGTCATCAATCTGGGGCTGTCGAAGCTCGGTGGCCTGCTGCGCGCCCGCGAGTGCGCCACCGTCGCCTACGCCTGTGGCATGCAGGTGATGGTGGGCAGCGTCCTCGAGCTGGGCATTGCGACCGCCGCTGGCGCTCAATTGGCCGCGTCGCTACCAGAGCTAGCCTTCCCCAGCTATCTGGTGGGGCCGCTCAAATATCGCGAAGATATCGTGCAGGAGTGGCTCGTCGTCGAAGATGGGCAGATCACCGTGCCGCAGCGTCCCGGTCTGGGCATCGCGGTTGATGAGGAGGCGCTGCGTCGATTGGACAAGAGGAATCAATGATGCAAGCGAATGACGCAAGCGATACAGGCGATACACGCAGCGCCCCGCGCGAGACGATATCCGCCGATGTCACGGTGATCGGCGCTGGCCTGACCGGCCTCTGGCTCGCCTGGCGTCTGCGGCAGTTGGGGGTCGAACGGGTCGTGATCCTGGAGCGCGACTACGCCGGGTGTGAGCTATATGGCCGATTTTCGGCTGGCGTGCGCCTCCAGTTCAGCACGGCTATTGAGATCGAGTTGACGCAGGTGGCGCTGCCCTTCTTCGATCTCGCGCTCCAGCAGCCGACCATCCGCGCCGAGTATGAGCCGGTCGGCTATGC
>JAICSR010000239.1 GCA_025936795.1 Ktedonobacterales bacterium
CACGCAGGAGTTGCACGGTCGCGTAGGCGGGCGTTCCCACCTGCGTGTAGCCCGTCGCGATGGGATGGGTACCGCCCTCGATGCCGACTACCGCATCAGGCGCCACGCCTGCCGCCGCCAGCAGCTTCGCCAGCGGTTCTTTGGCCGCCACGATGGTGTCGCCGATCCAGTCGAGCGTCTCCTCGGCGAAGGTGATCAGTTGCAGCGGCGCGGCGTCGCTGGCACGGTCGGCCTCGGAGTCCAGCGCGGCCAGCCGTAGCTCGGCGTCACCGGAGCGCGCCAGCGTGAGCAGGCAGAAACTATTGCCCAGGATTGGCTGATAGCCGCTCAACATCAGCACATGCTCTGGCATGCGCACGATCAGCGCCGCATAGCCCGACTTGCGCATCGCCTCCGCCGCTCGCCCGATGCGATCACTCGTCCTGCTTGCCATCGCGTCCACCGCCTTCTCGTTAGCCAACCCTCACCCCAACCCCTCTCCCACCAGGAGAGGGACTTTTCGGATTCTCACTTGCTAGCCGCGTGAGCCTGGCCCCAGCGCGCCCGCGCCAAATGTCGTCGGGCGGCGCGACTTCAGGCGTGGCATGCCGCGCCCAGCTACCTCCGACGGGGAGAGCGAATAGCGGACGGGGATGCGTGTCGCCGCTGTTGGCGCCGCCGCGTTCTCGCGCTCGCTAATCAGATAGTCGGCGGTGCGCGCGGCCAGCGCCTGAATCGTCAGGCCGGGGTTGGCTGACCCCTGCGTCGGCAAGATACTGCCATCGCAGACGTACAGGTTGGGGATGTCCCAGGTGCGCCCGAAGCTGTTCACTACGGAGTCGCTGGCGTCCGCGCCCATGCGCGCCCCGCCGACCAGATGTGCGTAACGTGGCTCCTGCGTCACCTCAGTCGCGCCCGCTGCGCGCATGATTTCTTCCGTCTTCTGCACACCCGCCTGCGCGATTTTGTGGTCATTCTCGTGCAAATTGAACGTCACCCGCGCCACCGGCAGCCCAAAGCCATCGCGCACGTCGGCCAGCGTCACCGTGTTGTCCTCCCAGGGCAGAATCTCGCCCAGCACGCCCAGCGCCGACCAATGGTTGTAGTCCATCATCGTGCGGCGCAGGCCCCAGCCCCACGCGCCTTGCGCCACCATCATATGCTGCGCGAACGAGATGGGCAACGGGCCGACGGTCTGGATGGCGTAGCCGCGCACGAAGTCGTTGCGCGGGTCGGTCTCGTAGAACTCCTCGGTCAGCGCATTGGCGGGCGGCGCCTTATACATCCGTACGAGGTCGTCGAAGCGGCCAAAGACGACGTTGCCAATCTGCGCCATCAGGTATTTGCCCAGCGTCCCGCTGGAGTTCGCCAGCCCCTGCTCGAAGCCGGGACACGCCGAGTTGAGCAGCAGCCGTGGCGTCTCGATGGCATAGCCCGAGACGATGACGACGCTGGCGCGCTGCTCCTGCTCCTGCCCATGCTCGTCGTAGTAGGTCACGCCGGTCACGCGGCCATCTTTGCCCAGATTGATGCGTGCGACCATGCACTTGTCGCGCAGCTCGGCGCCGTGGCGAATCGCGTCTGGCACATGGCTCACCAGCGTACTCTGCTTCGCCCCCACCTTGCAGCCCTGGATGCAGAAGCCGCGATAGATGCAGTGGGGCCGCGACCCATGCGAACCGGAGTTGATGGCGACTGGGCCGCCCGCCACCACCGGGATGCCCAGCCGTGTGCAGCCGCGCACGAGCGTCTGCGAGACACCGCCCAGCGGATGCGGCGCGTAGCTGTAGCCGTGCGGGTCACCCCAGGGGTAGTAGGTCGGCCCGGCGACGGGAATCTCGCGCTCCATCAGTTCATAATAGGGCTTGAGGTCATCGTAGCTGATCGGCCAGTCAACGGCGACGCCGTCATCGCTGCGCACGCGAAAGTCCGAGGGATGCAGGCGCGGCGTGAACCCAGCCCAGTGCACCGAGCCACCGCCGACGCCCTTGCCGCTGTTGTTGGCCCCCAGCGCCAGGGGATCGGAGCCGCCGATGATGCGCAGGTCGTTCCAGTAGAGGCCGTGCGAGCCAGCCTCGTCGCTCACCCAGTCGCGCTCGGTATCCCAGAAGGGGCCAGCCTCCAGCCCAACCACACTGAATCCCGCTTTCGCCAGCCGCTGAATCAGCACGCCGCCAGCCGACCCGACCCCGACGACCACAAAGTCCACCGCCTCGCCGCGCGGGTAGTGGCGCATCGGCGCATCTATCCGCTGAATCGGCCCGACGTAGTGCTCATCTGGCTTCGCGCCATCGAACGCCCCAAATAATGGCTCCTTCACGCGCCTTTTCTCCCTCTCACTTGGCCTGCCATGACCACCGCTAGCTAGTGTGTGCCCGGTGTGAAGCTCGACGCCTCAGGCGTGTCGCTAAGCGACTCCATTGTGTCAGAGAGGCTCTCTGGCGGCGCCTCCCACTCATAGCGATGCTCGACCTTCTCCCACGGCTCTGGCTGGCCGTCGCGCAGGCGCATGTAGCCACGCGGGTAGGCGGGACCACCGAAGCCGATCTCGTCCCAGGCCCACGGATGGGCGTAGTAGGCGCCCGCGCAGTCCGACACCAGCATCAGCCAGAAGCGGCGCGCGTTCATCTGCCGCCAGTACTCATCGCCCGCGATGGGGTGGCCGTCGTGCAGCGACTTCAGCGTCAGGTCTTGCTGGCGCAGGTTCAGCTCGGTGAATGTCGTCGCGCCCATGCTCTGCGCGATGGCCTCGATACCCTTGATCGCCAGGCGATAGGCCTGCGGGTCGGGTGGCATATCCGCGTAGCGATAGCCATTGATGCGCCCAGACGCCAGCCGCTCGTCAATCGTGTTGAGGATGGGAATGCGCCGGTCGGGCGCCCGGTCATCCTGCGGCAGCACACGGTCGCAGACCGTCTGCATCACACGCGCCTCATCCGCGTCGAAGAAGGTGATCGGCGGCGGCTGGTTCACCCGCTTGAGGACAACTGCGCGGGTCGCCTCGTCCCAGAAGGACTGCTGGCTCAGCGTGGAGAAGCCTGGATAGTAGCCCGGCTGCATGCGTGGCGCGAGCGCCTGGCCGGTGCGCGGGTCGCGCGGCAAGCGCTCGACCTCCACGCCGCCGATGCGCTCGGCGTCGCCCTGCTGGCTCATCTGGCTCGCCTGGCCGCTCTGACCGCTCTGGCTGCTCTGGCTGCTCTGGCTGCGCGTATCGTGTGTCTTCATGCTACTTGCCCCTCCGCATCAGGCTGGCCATCAGCCCCAGCATGCCCGACGCCGCGAAGAGCAGCGGCGCGAAGACCGGTGGCCCATACGCCAGCGTGTAGAGCGGTCGGCGCAGGGCGCCCGGACGCCGCAGCCCACCGCGCGCGTGATAGAAGAAGCCGACCATGCCATCTACTGCCGCGATCAGCGAGACGATGGGCAGCCAGGTCCGTGCGACGCGGCGGCTCCAGAACGCGCCGAAGCCCGCCGCCATCAGCGCAGGCGTCAGCAGCACGGGCGACCACTGAACCTTGAACTGAAAGTTGTTCTTGTAATGCGAGTAGAGCGCCTCGACGCCATTGAAGAAGGCGGTCAGCGCGGTGGCGAGCGCCAGCCCGCGCTGGAAGCGCCCCTCGCGCACATCCTGCTCCAACGTGATGCCCTCGCGGCTGATGGCGCGCGGCAAGAGGTTGACCCAGGCTGGGCGTGAACGTCGCGTTCCCAGCGGCAGCCGCCCACGCGGATCATCTTCGCGCCGCAGGAAGGAGGTGAGCAGGCCGAGAAAGCCGACCAGGCCAAAGAGCAGCGGCGCAAAGACTGGCGGCCCCATGATGACATTGAAGATCGGGATGCGCCAGCCACCGGGCTTGCGCGCGATACCGCGCACATGAAAGATGAACCCAACGGCGCCATCCACTAGCGTCACCAGCGAGACAATCGGCAGCGCCACACGCGCCGCCCAGCGGCTGAAGACCGCCGCGCCGCTCGTGACGGCAAGCGTCATCCCCAGGGCGATGGGCGAATACATGATGCGCTGGCTGTAGCTGCCGCGGAAATGCTCGGTTCCCGCCTCGATGCCCGCTGCGACACTGGAGAGCGCTGTAATCAGCGCCAGACTGCGCTGGAACCGCCCCTCACGCACATGCTGTTCGAGCGCGACGCCCTCGCGCGTGATGCGCGGAGCCAGCG
Organism: Ktedonobacterales bacterium; assembly: GCA_025936795.1. Classification (GTDB taxonomy): domain Bacteria; phylum Chloroflexota; class Ktedonobacteria; order Ktedonobacterales; family JADMIN01; genus JAKAIY01. The sequence continues at coordinate 4,153 of JAICSR010000239.1, forward strand.
CAGCAAGGGCGCCCAGCCAGCGTGCGCTGCGCCGTCCCGTCAACCTGCGCGCCGAGACGCGCAACAACCGCGCATTCTGCGCAAGCTGGTCACGCGCCGCATCAGCGAGCGCTTCCACTGGCTTCGGCGCCGAGACAACCACCATCACTCACCTCTCCCTTTCTCATGTGTCTTATCGGTCGCGGTCTTATCCCAGGTCTGCTGGAGTTGTTGGCGCTGGCCCCCCTCCCCAACCCCTCCCCCGCTGCGGCGGGAGCGGGGCTTTCCGGATTCCCCTCTCCCGCAAAGCGGGGGAGGGGTCAGGGGAGGGGGCCCGCCAGCCCAACACTCACACCGCGTAGCGCGCGGCGTCGGCGCGCTTCAGCTCCAGCCCAATGCCCGGTCGGCTCAGGTCCGGGCGCAGCATCCCATGCTGCGGCTCGATGACGCCCTCGAAGAGCATGTGTGCGATGCGCACGTGATCGTGGAAATATTCGATGGGGCTGAGACGCTGGATCGTCGTGCTGGGATGCAGGTGCAGCTCCGGTGCGCAGTGCGCCGAGAGCGGCGTGCCATGCGCATCGGCCAGCGTGGCGGCGCGCAGGAAGCCCGTAAAGCCCGCACAGCGCGTCGCGTCCGCCTGGAGCGTATCAACCGCGCCCGCATCGAGCATGCGACGAAAATACCAGTGATCGTAGCCGTACTCGCCCGCCGCAATCACCATGCCTGCTGGCGCGCGGTCGCGGATGAAGCGAAGCCCCTCCAGGTCATCCGATGAGACTGGCTCCTCGAACCAGACCACACCTAGCTCGGCGAAGCGCTCGGCCTGGGCCAGCGCCTGCACGCGCGTGTAGGCGCCGTTCGCGTCCACATAGAGTTTCGTCTCCGGCCCAATCGCTTCGCGCGCCGCCCGCACCCGCGCCACGTCATCCTCCGGGTGCGTCCCAATCTTCATCTTCACCCGCGAGATGCCCTGGCGCGCCCAACCACCAAGCTGCTCTTGCAGCCGCTCGATGGGGTAGCTGGTGAAGCCGCCGCTGCCGTAGATTGGGACCTCCTCGCGCACACGGCCCAGCAGCAGGCAGAGCGGCAGATCGAGCAGCTTAGCTTTGAGGTCCCACAGGGCGGTATCCACGGCGGCGATGGCCATCGAGCTGATGCCGGGGCGACCCAGATTGCGAATCGCCTCGACCATCGCCAGCCAGGCGCCGGGTACGTCCAGCGCGTCGCGTCCGGTCGCCACAGACGCCAGCAGGTCGCGAATCAGCGTCGCGGTGGCCGTGTCGGCGTAGCTATAGCCGAAGCCAGTGCGCCCACCTGCGGTCACATGCGTCGTGACCAGCGTGGTCGCCTTCCAGGCATAGGTGCCATCCGACTCAGGGTAGTCCGTCGGAACCTTGTAGGCGGCGACCTCCAGCTTCTCGATGGAGGCCCCGCGTGTTCGTGTTGGCGCAGTCATATCTCACCTGATCTATGGATGTTTTGGATGTTTGTCACGTCAGAACACTGCCAGAGTTGCGAGCCGACGAAGTGGGCCGCAGAGCCGCATCCGTGCGGCGTGAGCGCATCCGCTGCGCGCTCCGCGTCCCTCTCGGCAGTACGTGTGCGCTGCGCTGTCGTCAATGCAGCGCGCTATCAATCTTGTCGCGGAAGAGCGTCAAGGCGATGCGTGGGCCGTCGGGCTGGCCGCGCGCCAGCGCCTCGCCGAAGCGCGCCGCCTGCTTGGGCTTGATCTTCGCGGGCATCGGCGGCTCGTTGGGATCCACCACCGCTTCCAGCACGGCTGGCCCCTCCACCGCGAGGAACTGTGTCATGACCTCCTCGATCTTCTTGGGGTCGTCGCAGGTGAAGCCATGCGCGCCCGCCGCACGCGCCCACGCCGCGAAGTCGGCTGGCTCCAGGTCCACGACGTACTGCGGGTTGCCCAGAAAGACGATCTGCTCCCACTTGATCTGCCCGAACAGATTGTTCTTGACGATGATGACCTTGATTGGCAGGTGGTATTTCACCGCCGTCAGCATCTCGCCCATCAGCATCGTGAAGCCGCCATCGCCCACGAAGGC
>JAICSR010000540.1 GCA_025936795.1 Ktedonobacterales bacterium
CGGCGTCGGCGCATTTGTCGCCGTCGGCGTCACGCGCGATGCGGCGATTGGCGCCGTCCTCGCCAACCGCATCCTGAGCATCCTGGCCTCCATCGCCATCGCCGCAGTGGTCGTGCTGATTCTCCACAAGGAAGTCGCCGTACTCTTCACATACATGTTCAAGGATCGCAATGGCGGCGCAGGGAAGACCCCCAACGGAGGAGATGGACACGGCAGAGTCCATGCTGACTCCGATGCGACCTCGCAAACCGCATCGCGTGACGCGGATACACAGTCGTCGCAAGATATACAACCCAATAGCGCCTTGCGGCAAGCGAGTGAGGCGCCGAGAAAGAACGAGGTGATGAGACGATGGAACCCCAGAGCGCAACCAAGGCTCAGACGGCGCCAGCGCACGCACAGCGCCCGATGGCTGGCATGGCGAGGATGGCGAGGATGGAGAGGATGGCTGCGCTCCGCCTTCGCATGCGCCAGATCAGCCTGATGGCGGCTGGGGCGCTGCTGGATGGCGTCTCAGCCACGATTCGGCGGCTGCCCGTTCACACGCGCTATGCCGTGTCAGACCAGATCATCTGGACACTGGGGCCACTGCTGCGGCGCGCCGAGCGTGTAGCTGAGGCGAACTTCGCGCGCGTGGTGGGGCCAGCCGCGCGCGCCGTCGCAGCGCGCAGCCTGCGCAACTACGGGCGCATGGCGATGGACTTCCTCGCCTCGCGCACGATGAACGCCGACGAGCTACTGGCGCTGGTAGAGACGCGCGGCGAAGATCACTTTCGCGCCGCGCTGGCGCAGGGGCATGGCGTCATCTTCGCGCTGCCACATGTCGGCAGTTGGGATGTCGCCGCTGTCTTCGCGCAGGCCTATGGCTGCAAGCTGACCATCGTGACCGAGAGCGATTGGGCGACTGAGCTGGTCGCAGGCTCGCGCCTGGCGCATGGCGTCACGCTGGCGCCGCGCGATCAGTCGTTGCGCCCACTGTTCCGTGCGCTGCGCCGCCAGGAGTGCGCGGTGATGCTCTGCGACATCACGCCGCCAGGGGTGCAGACCGCTGAGGTACCGTTCTTTGGCGCGCCCGCGCGTTTTCCGCTGGGGCCAGCGCGGCTCTCAGCCGCCACCGGCGCGCCCGTGCTGGTCATCATGAGCGTGCGAGCGGCGGATCATCGCTACATCGTCGAGGCGCAGCCCGCGCTGCTGCCCGAGCGCCCCGCCGACCGCTCGCCAGACCGCACAGCGCGCGCGCACGACGCGGACACTGCGGCAATCGCCATGACCGCTGCGATTGCAGCAGGCTTCGAGCGCATCATCCGCGCCTATCCCGACCAGTGGTATCCCTACCATCCGGTCTGGTCTACGCCCACGCCAGCCACAACTACGAACGATGCGCCGGACGCCGAAGGGGCGAGGATGGCTGGCGCGCTGGCAGATTCGTAGGCGACTACGGAGAGGGCCTATCCGACGGAGTTGGTGTCGCGCGCGCCTTTCGGCTGTGGTGTCCTGCGCGAACCGTTGCCATTCGCAGGCGCTCCCGGTGGGGCGGGAACATCCGCAGCGTCCGGCCTATCTGCCGCTGGCGCCTCCGCTGGCGCCTCTTCTGGCGCGTGTGATGCGCCGTTGGCCGCCGTGGGCAGCGGCTTGTCGGCTCGGTCGGCGCGTGACTTCGACGCCCCGGCGGAGACTTCGTCGAGGCGCTCATCGAGCCGCTGCTCATCCGGGTCATCTTCGATATCGTCGTCCTGGAAGAGCGGTGAGCCAGCGCTAAAGCGCTCGTAGAACACCTCGAACATGGCATAGCCAACGGCCACCACTGGCCCGGCGAAGAATGCGCCCCACACGCCCCCCTCGCCTGCGCCCAGCAGCAGGGCCGCGAACAGCACGAGCGTCGGGACGCGCATATGCTGGCCAAAGAGATGTGGCGCCATCACGTTCAAGACGATGTGTTGCGCGGCGCCGAGCAGCAGGCCCACAATCGCCAGCTTGATGAGCAGTTGATCCGGCGGCGTGACCACCGCCACCAGCAGCAGCGGCGGCGCAACCGCCAGGAAGGCGCCGATGAATGGCAGCCAGATCAGCGCGCCTGCGATCAGCGCCACAAACCAGGCGTCGCCCAGGCCAAAGGCCAGGAGGATGATCCAGGTGAGCGCAGCGTAGATCGCGGCGACGATCACCTGCGCGCGGAAGAAGCCTGCGAAGATTTCGTTGACGTTACGCTGGAACAGACGCGC
>JAICSR010000556.1 GCA_025936795.1 Ktedonobacterales bacterium
CCGATGGCGTGCGCAACCACATCGCCATCCAGCGGCTGAAAGACAAGCTGGGCAATCGCTCGAACGCCTCCAGCGAGATCGAGCTACGCGCGGCGTGGGCGATGCGCATCGGCGAGGAGGGGCGCGGCGTGCGCACGATCATCGAGATGGTCAACTCGACCCGGCTCGACTGCATCGCTGGCTCAGCCGCGCTGATGCGCCAGGCGGTGGCGCAGGCGACGCATCACGCCGCGTATCGTGCAGCCTTTGGCAAGACGCTGATTGACCAGCCATTGATGACGAGCGTGCTGGCCGATCTGGCGCTCGAATCGGAGGCGGCGACGACGCTGCTGCTGCGGCTGGCGGCGGCGCGCGACCGCGCGGAGAGTGACCCGCGCGAGGCGGCGCTGCTGCGGCTGGGCGTGGCCGTTGGCAAGTTCTGGGTCTGCAAGCGCGCTGAGGCCGTGGCGGCGGAGGCGATGGAGTGCCTGGGCGGCGCGGGCTATGTGGAGGAGAGCATCCTGCCACGGCTCTATCGTGAGGCGCCCGTCAACGCCATCTGGGAGGGGTCGGGCAACGTCATCGCGCTGGATGTGCTGCGCGCGCTGTCTCGCGAGCCTGCGGCGGCGGATGCGCTGCTGGCCGAGATCGCGCTGGCGCACGGAGCCGATGCCCGGCTGGACGCCGCCGCCGAGCGCCTGCGCCGCGAGCTGGCCGACCATATCAACGCCGAGCTGCGCGCCCGCCACATCGTGGAACTGATGGCGCTGACGCTGCAAGGGTCACTGCTGGCCCGCCACGCGCCGCCCGCCGTCAGCGACGCCTTCATCGCGTCGCGGCTGGGCGACGACTGGGGCCACAGCTTCGGGACGTTGCCACTTGCTGACGATACCCGCGCCATCGTAGAGCGCGCCCGGCCACAGGTGGGGTAAGGGTAGTGTCGCCTACTCACAACGGCCAGGCAGGCATGTCTCTCGCCTATTTCTGTGCCAGAGTCAGAGGTAGACCACGCGGCCGATCAAAGATGGCGCCTGCCGCAGGAGTGTATCAAGCGAATGGATGGTTTGCGCTGGCGATGGCTGCCCTTTGACTGGAACAATCAAGCCTGTGTGCAGCGCATGACCCCAGGTCATCCATGCGCTGACGAGCAACTCAAAGTGTGCGCGATTGAGGGTATAGAGAGCGGCTTGCCGCTGCTGGGCTGTGAGGAAGATCAGCGGATCCGCTTGAGCCTTTAGGCCAAGGTCTATGACATGCTCGACATCATGACCACGACCAACCAGTTCACGCTTGACCTCGCGAGAGACTCCTTCGTCGAGCAGCAAGCGTAGCATGTGGCATCAAGCCTTGCGTTCGGAGGCTGATTGCTCTTTGAGCAGGTCGTCCAGCGAGATAGCGCCGGGTAGTGGTAAGCCTGGCTCATCATTCAGCGCACGCCGAGCGTCAATCGTGCGCTGATGGGTGAAATAGTATGCCTTAGCAGCCGCCCACTCCTGTGGATCGAGCGCGTATTCGGCGATCACTGCGCTATCGGACTGCCCGCGCGCGTACCACACGCTCACGAGCGTCCAGATGGGATAGCCGCTACGTGTGTGCATGTCGGAGGGCCGCTGCTCTGCCCCTTCGAGGAGGTAAGCATCGAGAGGAGTGTTACTGGACATCTTAAACCCTCCCTGACTGAAGTGGCGCGAGCCAGAAACGCTGGTTGCATTGTAGCATAGACTTTGCGTTGGCGACCCAGTAGCTCAATGTCTCCCAGAGCGCATCTTTAGCGTAGTCATGCCGGAATCCATAGTTCCTACCATCATGATGGGCTGCGTTGAAGCCACTGAGCTAAATCTGTCTGGCGATGTGTCAGAATATCAGATGTGTACATGCGAATAGGCGTATGGCCGTTCCACCTCTTGCCAGGCGTAGCGGCGTCTCAGTACGGTATACTCAGCGTTGATCATGTGCCCGCGTCTATACGCGCACATGATGAAAGGAGCAGCGACACGATGGGTAGCTTCAGCGAGGCGGAGATCGCGTATCTGAAGGGGCAGAAGCTGGGGCGGCTGGCGACGATCAACGATGCGGGGGAGCCGCAGATTGCG
>JAICSR010000312.1 GCA_025936795.1 Ktedonobacterales bacterium
CGCTATGGTCTGGGCAAGGAGTTGCAGCTCTTTCCTGAGAGCCTGGTGATCGTACGTCGCGAAGAGTTCGCGGCGGACCGCTTCGAGCTGGCGAACATCCATCGCGTCATCCTGACGCCAGGCGACCCCAATCCCAGCAAGTTGATTTTGATGCTCGAACTCGACGATGGCAATACGGTGATCGCCGCCGAGGGCATGAGCAATGTCGCCGAGTTTCGCACGCTGCTGAGCAAGCTACGCGAGATCGCGCCACAGATCGAGACCGACCCGCCCGATATGGATGCGCAGCTTGGCCAGGCGCTCGACATCCGCCGACGCAGTCTGCTGGGGTGCTACGGCTCGGTCGCGGTAGCATGCGTACTCGCCTATATCCTCTACCTCGTCCTTGCTTACATCGGCGCGCATGCGGGCCACTAGCACGACGGCTCTACGAGCGCGTGCTAGTGGATGGTGGCTGCGCCGAGTGAATCCGCCGCATGCGCGACGAGATCGAGCAGATCGTTCAGGTCAAACGGCTTCGAGACGACTGGCACATCCATGCGCTTGAGCAGCCGTAGGCTCGCCGCCGAGAGCAATTCGCGGTTCGCTGTGACGAGCAGATAGGTATGTTGGGCGGGCAGATGCTCGCGCTTGCTCAGATGACGCAAGAGCGCATCACCGTTGAGCCTGGGCATGCGCAGATCGAGCGTCACCACCAGCGACTCCATGCTCCTGCGCAACAGGTTCAGCGCCTCGATGCCATCCTCGGCGACGGACACCACATACCCTTCATCTTCCAGCGCCATTCGCAGGGTATCGCGGATATCCTGGTCATCCTCCACGAGCAAGACGCCGGGAAGCGCGGGCGCTTGTTCCCGCGCATGCTCCTGCGTCTGCTCCTGGGCAGCGCTTTCCTGCACACCGTTCATACACGTTCCCTCCAATCGGCTCCTTCCCTCTGTGCTGACTCCACACGGGCCACCTCCACACGGGCCACCTCCACACCTTCTGGCGCCTCGCGCCTCGCTTGCAGCCTCACCCCTATGACATCGCAGAAATGGGGCCACTCCTCTTCCGATAGTCCCACATATTTGCGAATTAGTGGGGATTGAAGCGCACAAAGACGGACAGATGAGGAAACACATGAACGAGCCACCAGAAGAACTCTGGTGGCTCATGTCCGTCGCAGATCGAAGCGCGCCAGGTCAGGCGCGCCACCGATAGTCTAGACCGTGCGCCGACGCGCGCCACCTGTGAAGAGGCGCACAATCAGCAGCAGCACGACCGCGCCGATCACTGCGACGATCAGGCTCCAGATATTGAAGCCTGTCACGCCTGAGCCTCCGACCAGGCCGACGATGATACCACCGATGAAGCCACCGATGATACCGACGATGATGTCGCCGATGATGCCCAGGCCACTACCACGGACAATCAGCCCAGCCAGCCAGCCGGCGATACCACCCAGTATGATCCAGAGAATAATGTTCATCGCGCTTACCTCCTCCGTAACTTCTCAGATGTTGGCGATGCGGCGAATCCTATCCGTCTCACCGGATTCCACCAAATCGTTGGCGCAGGCCCCCTGCCACCAGAGGGCATGGTGGATAAAACGCAACTCCGGCGCCAAACGTGAATACGCCCTGCAAAGCTCCCATGAATTCACACTTTGGACGATGCAGGCGAAGATGCGTTGCGTGGTGGCGCGGCGCTGCTGGTAGTTGAAATCGCGCCTGGATGGCTCGCTGGGCGCCTGCGCAGTTCGCCCGCGCGGACGGACTGCGTGGCCTCGCCCGCTCCTAAACTCCCTCTCAAACTCCTGCGCAGGCGCCCTTCGACCCTCGCCAGCCCCCGATTTTTGATCGAACGCCCAGCCCGCGCCAGCCTTGACACCCGCGCGTCGGCGGTGCTATCGTAGCAGTGCTGGCACTCACATACCAAGACTGCTAACAGTCTGGCGTAGCGAGCGCCAGGGCGAGTACAGACACGCATGGTTCAGGTAGGAGCGCGCGCAAGATATGCCGTTGGATCGTCGCCTCAGCCAGCGCAAAGAGGTCATCCTCCGCGCATTGATCGAGGAGTATGTTCGCACGGCGGAGCCTGTCGCCTCGAAGCTGATCTCTGATCGGCTCGCCGCCGTCTTCGGCGCTGGCTACGCCTCGGCCACCGTGCGCAACGAACTGGCCGCGCTGGAGGAGGAAGGGCTGATCTATCAGCCGCACATCTCCGCCGGACGCATGCCCACCGACCTCGGCTATCGCTACTTCGTCGAGCGGCTGATGGGCGAGTCGCAGCTCTCGCTCGATGAGCAGCGGCTGATCGGCCACCAGTTCTATCAAGTGCAGCGGCAGCTCGACGAATGGGTGCGCCTGACCGCCAGCGTGATGGCGCAGGCGCTGCAGAGCGCAGCCATCATCACGCCGCCGCGCAGCGCCATCGCCCAGGTCAAGCACTTCGAGCTGCTCTCGCTCTACGAGACGATCACGCTGATCGTGCTGGTGATGGCCGATGGCTCGGTGCAGCAGGAGCGGCTCGCGCTGGATGAACCCTATCGCCAGGACGAACTCAGCCACCTCGCGCGGCGGCTCAACGAGCGCTTGAGCGGAGCCGACGCCGAGACTGTGCGTCGCCGCGCCGCGCAGATGGACTACGACCTGACTGGCGATGAGCGGCTGATTGTCGACTCGCTGATTCGCATGCTCAACCAGGCGTCGCTCAGCCTGCCCGAATCGGTCTATCACGAGGGGCTGGCCAACCTGCTGCGGCGCGATGAGTTCACGCGCGGCGATCCAGAGCGCATCCGCGATGTCGTCGAGGCGCTGGAGCGCAACAGCTTCGTCCCGGCCATCGCCTCGCAGGTGATGGCGGCTGATGGCGTGCAGGTCATCATCGGCGGCGAGAGCGGCGCAGACACGCTCAAAGATATCAGCGTGGTGGCTGCACGCTACGGCGCGAAGGGTCGCCCCAGCGGCCTGCTCGGCGTCGTCGGTCCGACACGCATGCAATATGGGCGGGCCGTCGCCGTCGTGCGCTATCTGACGCAGGTCGTCAACGATCTGCTCTCCGAAACCTATTCCGAATCCTATTCTGACGAGTCCGCAACGGAGTCAGCGCCGATGGAGTCAGCGCCCTATGCGCCAGACGACAGCGAGCGGAGGGGATAAGACGTATGGCTGACGAACAACTAGATAGCGCGGCCAGCGAGACGCAGGACGCCGCGACCGACGCCACGCCGCAGGACGCTAGCGGCTCAGACCGTATCGCCGCGCTGGAGGCGCAGGTGGCCGAACTCGAGCGGCAGATCGAGCGCGAGCGCGACCACGCGACCGAGTATATGCGTCACTGGCACACGGCGCAGGCCGACTTCGCCAACTTCAAGCGCCGCGCTCAGCAGGAGCAGGAGCAGCGCGACCGCCTGCTGGCCGCCCAGGCGCTGGCCCCCACGCTCAATGCGCTCGATAGCCTGGAGCGCGCGTTTCTCGCGCTGCCCGCCACACTGCGCAGCTACACCTGGATCGAGGGCATCGCGCTGGTCGAGCTGCAACTGCGGCGCGCGCTTGAACTCCAGGGCATTCGCGCAGTCACAGCGGAGCCAGGGCAGGCGTTCGATCCAGCCCATCACGAGCCGATTGGCGAGGTGGAGACGGCGGAGTACGACGAGGGCGCCATCGCGGTGGTGGCGCAGGCTGGCTATGAGTCGCAGGGGCTGCTCATCAGGCCAGCGCTGGTGCAACTGGCGCGCAAGCCCAGCGCGCCTGCCGCCTCGTCTCCTGCCGCAACACAAGCCATCGCCGACACCGCCAGTGCAACCGACGCAACCGACGCAGCCACCGCCGACACTGCAACGGAGGCGACATCCAGTACGTAGTAGGCCGGGATTGTCTGACATCGTCTGAGATGGTCTGGCGTGGGCGCGCCGCCAGACGCTTGTAGGCCCGCGCAACGGGCAATGCGCCGCGTCCACGCAGCAGCCGTTCAGCGGAACGGCGCCGACATGCAACGAAACAACCGAAACAACCGAAACGAACGAAACTGAGGAGGGTCAAGGTGCCCAAAGTCATCGGCATTGATCTAGGAACAACCAATAGCTGTGTCGCCGTCATGGAGGGGGGCGAGCCGGTCGTCATCCCCAATGCAGAGGGCAGCCGCACGACGCCATCCGTCGTGGCCTTCACTAAGAGTGGCGAGCGGCTGGTGGGCGAGGTCGCCAAGCGCCAGTCCATCACCAATTCTGAGAATACCGTCTACTCGATCAAGCGCTTCATGGGCCGCAAGTTCGAGGATGTGGATGTCGACCGCGAGAAGCGGCTGGTGCCGTACAAGCTGGTGCGCGCGGCGAACGGCGACGTGTGGGTCGAGGTGATGGGCAAGCAATACAGCCCGCCAGAGATCAGCGCGATGATCCTGCAGAAGCTGCGCGCCGACGCGGAGGCCTACCTGGGCGAGCGCATCTCGCAGGCGGTCCTCACCGTGCCAGCCTACTTCCACGACGCCCAGCGCCAGGCCACGCGCGACGCCGGACGCATCGCTGGCCTCGACGTGCTGCGCATCATCAACGAGCCGACGGCGGCCTCGCTGGCGTATGGTCTCGACAAGAAGAAGGACGAGCGCATCGCCGTCTATGACCTGGGCGGCGGCACATTCGACATCTCGGTGCTGGAGCTGGGCGAGGGCGTCTTCGAGGTGAAGGCCACTAACGGCGACACACATCTGGGCGGCGACGACTTCGACCAGCGCATCATCAACTGGCTCGCCGATGAGTTCCGCAAGGACCAGGGCATTGACCTGCGCCAGGACAAGATGGCGCTCCAGCGGCTGAAAGAGGCGGCGGAGAAGGCCAAGAAAGAGCTTTCCTCGGCAGCGCAGACGGAGATCAACCTGCCCTTCATCACAGCGGACGCCAGCGGCCCGAAGCATCTGGCGATCACGCTGACGCGCGCCAAGCTGGAGCA
>JAICSR010000238.1 GCA_025936795.1 Ktedonobacterales bacterium
CGATGGCTGTGAACCGTCGCATACGCGACAAGCAGAGCGGCGAGAAGCGCGATGAGACCACCTGGTTCAACATCGTCGCCTGGAACCAGCTTGCCGAGACCTGCAATCAGTATCTCCATAAAGGCTCGAAAATCTACATCGAAGGCCGCATGACCTCCCACAAGTTTACCGACAAAGACGGTAACGAGCGCACAGCATGGGAAGTGACCGCCAACGAGATGGAGATGCTCGATCCGAAGGGGCAGGGCCAGGGATCATCGTCGGGCAGCGGGTATGATGACATGACCGCTGATGAGGTTCCCTTCTAGTATTCCTGGTTCGCCAGCGACAAGACACCGTAAGACATCGCACAGGCGCCGCACGCGCGCCTGTGAATAGAGACGTGCCGACGCACGCGAACCTCTCCGCGCAGGTCGGCAATCCCACACGTACAGGAGTTTCTTCCTATGCAGCAGAGGCGAGATTTCAATGGCCAGGGCGCAGGCCCGATGCAGCAGGGTCAGGGTGGCCCTGGCGGTCCGGGTGGCCCTGGCGGTCCAGGAGCAGAGCGGCGTGGCGGGCGCGGACGCGACTTCCGCTCACGCCGCAAAGTCTGCGCGTTTTGTGTTGACCATGTGCGCGAGATTGACTATAAGGATGTCTCACGCCTGCGTCGCTATCTTTCCGACCGTGGTAAAATCGAGCCAAGGCGAAAGACGGGTACCTGCGCCAAGCACCAGCGCCGCTTGAGTGTCGCACTCAAGAACGCGCGGCACATGGCGCTGATGCCCTACACGGCGGCTCACATCCGCGGCGCCTGAGTCCCGGCGGCAGAGCGCCAATGCGCAGACGACGAAGACGAGCCGTTCGCCGGTGAGCATCCGAGCAGGGAATCACACACGCGAACGACTCGCTTCGTCGTATGACTTATCCCCAGGGAGAGCTGATCGCGCCTATGTCTACTCCAACCCAACACCCCCCTGCCAAGCAGCGCGCCCGCTCGGCGGCGTCAGACAAGACGGCGACCAAGACGTCGGCCAAGACAGCGACGGCGAAGTCAGCCAGCGCGTCGCCTAAGGCGGCCAGAGCGAACGGCGCGAGCGGCGTCGTCAAACGGGCGCGCGCCAAGCAAACCGCGCGCGTCTCAGGCCTGCGTGATGGTAAGCCACTCATCTTTGGCTGGGGCGGCAACCTGACACGCGCCCAGAAGACGGCCTATCAGCACCTGGCGCTCTGGTCATTCATCGGCGTCATCTGCATCGCTATTCTCGGCACGCTGGCCTATGGCGTGGTCAACGAATTGGTGATTGTCCCCAACAAGACCATCGTCAGCGTCAACGGCGTCAACATCTCCCAGGACACCTATCGCAAGGAACTGGCCTTCCAGGCGCAGACCCTGTGGAATAAGATGCAGAATGAGATCGCCGCCAAGAACGCCATCCAGACGCAAGTGGCGCAGGGCGATCCAATCGCAACCAATCAAGATACCCTCCTCTCTACCCAACTCCAGGCGGACGAAGCGAACTACGCGCAGGCGCAGATCACGCAGGCCGCTGTCCGCGCGCTGGAAGACAATCAGCTGATCGTGCAGGGCGAAAAGACCTTCGAGCGGCAAGACCATGCGCCATCCTCGGCGTTTGAGCCAACGCAGAAGCAGGTCAACGACGCGCTGGCCAGCTTCAAGAAGGCGTTCCCCAATGGCGAGACCTATGCGAAATTCCTGAGCGCCAATAGCCTCTCGAACAGCGATGTGGTGAACAGCATCACCATGCAACTGCGCAGCGACAACATGCAGACGTATCTCGCCAAGCGGCTCGTCTCGCCCGCGCGCCAGGTGCATCTGCGCCGCATCGAGACCGACACCAGGGCCAACGCCGCTAAGGTTCGCGCGGAACTCATCAGCGGCAAGCTCACCGACGCAGTCTGGAGCGACCTGGCGAAGAAAGACACGCTGGATACCAACTCGAAAGATACGGGTGGCGACATCGGTTGGGTTCCACAGGGAACCGGCGATAGTGGCATCGAGTTGTGGGCCTATAACAGCAGCCGCAAGGCCGGTGATCTCAGCCCGGTCATCGCCGACGCGAGCGGCACCTTTGATGTCGTGCAGGTGCTGGAAATTGCCCCCTCGCGAGCGATTGACGCGGCGACCCTGAAGGGCGCGCAGGACAACGCGCTGGATCACTGGCTCTTGCAACAGCGCATCATCCCAGGCGCGAAAGTCACGAGCGCCGACTCGACGATGTTGAACGCCTCGCGCAACCTGCCGAAGCAGCCCAGCCTGAGCGCCACGCTGCCAGCCATCACGCCGACGGTTGACACGGGTATCCCAGGGCTACCGTAGGCGCACTGACTCCGATTCGATCGTTGTCGTTGCGCTTCCCCTCACCGCTGACCGCTCGCCCGCTGGGCGAGGGGTTGGGGTGAGGGTTCATCCCGCGCCAACAATGCAGATGGTATGACGCTCTTCTGTCATCCTGTGATCGCCGTCAGCTTGCCAGTAGATTGACTCCGGTCAACTAGCCGACACATACAGCTTCCGAGTGCCGCGACAATGAGCGCTAGTGAGAACAAATGGGCGAACACGAAAGACTGGCGCCATCCGCAAGCGCAGGCGAGTCCGCTCTACAAATCCCAACGGTTAAAACCTCCGCTGTGACTGCTGAGCAAATAACCAAGCGCCCCTGGTATGCGGTATTTCGTTCGCCACTCGTACTCTGTTTGCTGGCAGGACTCCTCATCCGAATCTGGCTGAGCATGCGCACCCATGGCACGCTCGACGGCGATGAGGCGCTGCTGGGGATTCAGGCCGAACATATCTTGCATGGCGAGCGCCCATTCTACTTTTACGGTCTGAGCTACTTTGGCAGCCTGGAAGCCTATGTGGTGGCCGCTGTCTCCGCTGTTTTCGGCCCCTCGGTCGCAGTATTGCGCGCCGTGACGACTGCCTTTGGCCTGGTACTGATTGCGCTGACGTGGTGGTTCGCTGGACTGCTGGCTCAGGCAGCGCATCTGCCGGGCTATGCCAGAAAACGTTTCACCATTTGCGCGGCGCTGGTGGCGGCTATTCCGCCCGTCTACGATGGCATCATCGAGCTACGCACGGGCGGTGGGTGGATCGAATCATTCACCATCATGCTGCTGTTGCTCATCCTGGCATTCCGTCTGACGACCCGCTGGCATGCAGACGCCTCCACTGGCGAGTTGGCGCTGCGCTGGGCGGGTATCGGCTTCGTCGTTGGGTTCGGCATGTGGATTTATCCACTGGTGTCGGTGGCCATCGCGGCGGCGGCGTTGTGGATCGTGGGGGATAGTCTGGTCGTGGCTATCCAGCGCATCCGGGCGTCGGTTCCCATCATGCGGGCCATCTGGCCATCGCTCAAAGAGTTGTCGCTGGCGGTGGTTGCCATACCAGCCTGCGCGCTCGGCTTCACCCCTGGCATCATTTGGGGCGCCTCCCATCAATGGGCAAATATTACCTATCTCTTTTCACTGGGCGGCGGCTGGACAGCGCAGCGGGCGATAACCGTCGCGCGTGTATCCGCCAGGTATGGAGCCTGTGTCGCGCCGCGCGTCATCAGTGGCGCAACACCCGCCGAAAGTCCGCTGCTGACGATTATCCATTCGCCATTGCTGCTGCTTGGCGTCGGGGCGATTGTGTTCTCGTTGGCCGCCATCGTCAGCTCATTCAGGTGGCCGCATCCAGCGTTGGTGCGTGCGCGGCGCCTGGTTGCGCTGCCAGCGCTGTTTGGCGGGTGCTCGGCGATCCTCTTCTGCACCAGTTCCGCTTCGACGTCTATCCTGCTTGGGTGCCGGAATGATCTCGGCGGACGCTATGCCTCGCCACTCGTGCTGGTCTTGCCGTTCTTTTTCGCCACAGCGTTCACGCTCATCAGCATGCGCCTCACTGACAAGATGGCGATGCAACAGGCGGCTGGTAGCATAACCGGCATCCTGCCGACGATGCGCGCAGCAGGGGCGCCGGGCCTGCGGAAGTATGCGATGGCGCTGCTAGGGGTGTTTGCGCTGCTGGTGGTCTATTTCGGTGGGCAGACTGTGACCTATGGATTGACCAACCCGGACGAAGCGTTTCAGTCCGCCTATTGCACGAGCGCACCGGCAAATTACGGCCCCATCATTGCCTATCTGGAACAGCAGCATGTCCAGTATGTGTGGGCCACCAATCTGCTCGCCTATCCGATCTCCTTTGAGACGGATAACCGCATCATCGTGGCGGATCCGCTGGCGGTCATTCACCCCAAGACCGCCATCAATCGGATTCCGTCCTACACCAATGCTGTCGCGCATGCGGACCATCCAACCCTGCTGGTATTCGTCAACCATGGCGACCCACATCCATATCTGCTCCAGGCGCTCGATGAGCAGCATGTGACCTACAAAGTGGCGTTCTTCCCCTCACAGCCAGGAGTTGACGTGATGGCCGTCACGCCGCTGAACCAGAACGTGTCGCCGCTCACCTCGCCCAGTCTCGACGTCTTCTACTGTAAGATCATCAACAATAGCTCCGACATCCCATCCCAATCCTGATCAGCAGGACAGCGCATGAAGGATGATCCAGCGCATCAGCGGAAGCAGCGTCACCCACGCTGATTCACGCCGAGCGTCTCGCGCAGGAAGCTCGCGACATGCTCGGTGAAGAGTTCTGGACGCTCCAGATTCGAGAGGTGGCCTGCGTCTTCGAGCACGCGCAACTCAGCATGGGGGATGCGCTCGAAGATCGTGCGGGCATCGCTGACGGGGGTGAGCGCATCCTGGTCGCCGACGAGAATCAGCGCAGGCCAGGCGATCTGTGGCAGCAGGTCCATGCAGTCGGGACGCAGCGCCATGCCGCGCGTCTGTGCGGCCAGCCCCTCGGCGCGGCTCAGCTCTGCCAGGGCGCGGGCGTTGGCCACGATATCTGGATGACGGGTTAGCGTGCGGTTGGAGAACAGTTTCGGCGCGTCGCGGTCGAAGAGTGCGCCTGGCCCTTGCGCCACCACAAAGGTCGCCGTCGCCTCGCGTCCGGCGCGCCCCTCGTCTGTATCAGGCGTGGCGCGTGTATCCGCCAGGATGACCCCCATAAAGCGCTCCGGAGCCAGCCGCAGCGCAGCGAAGGCGCAGTAGCCACCCATCGAGAGGCCGCCCAGCACAACCCGCCGCGCATCGAGCGCATCGAGCAGCGCCAACAGATCCTGCGTCATGCGCTCCATCGTGATCGGCTCATCGCTCGCTGTGTCAGACTCGCCGCAGCCGCGTAGATCAGGCGTGATGATGCGCAGCGCCAGCGCGCGGGCCAGCGCCTCGCCCTGCGCGCGCCACTGCCCCCGGCTCAGCGGAAAGGCGTGCAGCAGCGCCAACGCCGTCTCGCCCTCGCCGTAGACATCGTAGCCGATAGTCGCGCCATTCGCATTCAGCCGCATCGGATGGCCTCCTCGCTGTGTCGCCGCTGTATCGCCTTACCATGCGCGCCGCGCGCTCACGCAGTTTGCATCTCGTCTGGAGTGAACAGTGGAAGCTGGACGTAGCCAGACGCCGTTTCGCGCGTGGGCCACTCCGGCGCGTCGAGTGAGACGATGCCATGCAGCCCCACGCCTAGCAGACGGATGGCCCCGCCCTGCGCGAGCAGTGGGCCTATCTCACGAGTGAGCAAGTCGAGCGCCACTGCGATGATCGGCTCCGACTCGGCGCTGAGCTGGGCGAGCGGCTGCTGGCGTGTCATGATGCGGAAATCGGCCCAGCGGACCTTCAGCGTGACTACACGTCCCATCAGTCGCTGGCGCGCCACCCGCGCGGCCACCTCGTCGGCCAGGCGGCGCACCTGTTCGCTGGCGCGGTCGAGGTCGGCGATGTCGCGCTCGAAGGTATCCTCGCACGAGACGCTCTTGGGCGGTCCATGGTCGGCGATCACGGGGCGGTCATCCTGCCCATGGGCAAGCTGCCAGAGCCACGCGCCCTGCTTGCCAAGCGCGGCAGTCAGCGCGTCACGGCTGCGCGCCGCCAGATCGCCCACCGTCGCGATGCCCAGCGCGGCCAGTCGCTCCTGTGTGTGCGGGCCGACGCCGCTCAGCCGCCCCACAGGCAACGGTTGCAGGAAGGCTGCCTCGGCGCCGGGCTTCACGACGAGCAGGCCATCGGGCTTCGAGAGGTCGCTGGCGAGCTTGGCGATGCTCTTGTTGCGCCCCACGCCGACGGAGATGACCAGCCCCGTCTCTGCGAGCACGCG
>JAICSR010000158.1 GCA_025936795.1 Ktedonobacterales bacterium
GGAGGGGGCCACACCTGTTTGCCGCTAGTATCGTCCTGCTGCGCGGTACGCGCTGTCACGGCGAACCTTCGACTCCTCCGGGATGAAGCGGCGGAAGATCGCCTCCAGGATGGCCCCGATGATGCCCATGACGATGCCGCCCAGGACCGCCCACAGGAAGCCGTCAATCCTCAGGTTGGAGACGAACAGCGACCCCAGATAGAGCAGCAGCGCGTTGATGACCAACTGGAACAGTCCCAGGCTGAGGATGGTGATCGGCAGCGAGAGCACGCTCACCACCGGGCGAATGATTGCGTTGATGACGCCAAACACCAGCCCCAGCAGCAACAGCGCGCCGATGCCAAAGGGCTGAATGTGGATGCCGGGCAGGAGGGCGGCGGTCAGCCCAATCGCCAGCCCGTTGACGATGATCGAGACAACGACACGCATGAGAAACCGCATAGCCTCCCCCTCTCTCACGTCAGGCGCATCCAGTGGCATATCCACGGCAGCGCCCGGCGTCAACAGGCTATACGCTGCGAAGGCGCTTGAGTGGCAGATTATCCCTGCGCAATCTGGCGTACATGCGCACGGCGCTCAGACGGGGCGCTAGGCCGCAGGGATCGCATAGGTCTCGATGGGGCCTTTGGCGGGAATGACGAAGAATGTCGTCCCAGCGCTCGACCACAGCGCCGAATGGGTCGTCAAGCCGTCGCAGGAGTCGCCCAGCTGATAGTCGGCGTGGCCAGTCGCAATCTCGACGATGGTGATATGCGCGCCTGTCGTCGTCTGATCGCAGACGGCCACCCGCTTGCCAACCGGGGCGAACCAGACGATGGCGCTGGCGTCGCCGCCCGCCTGAGCGATGTGGCTCGCCAACTGGCTGACGACACTATCGGGCGGATGGCTGGCGGTCTTCGAGGCTGCGGCGGCCCCAACGGCGATGGGCTGGGAAAGCGCGCCCCAGAGCAGGTAGCGGCCACCGGGCGACCAGCCGAGCAGCGCCAGGCCGCGCTTGGCGTCGGTCGCCGAGGCGCCGACCAGCGCTGAGCCATTCGTTCCTGCGAAGATGTGTGAGCCAGCCGAGGACCACACTCCCACGACGGGAGCCTGTGGCGTGGAGACGCCGATGGGGCCAAGCGCGCCTGCCGGGGCGGGGCTGAGGGCGCCATCCGCACCCCAGACCAGCGCGCCGCCGTTGAAGGCGCTGGCTGGGTCGGGCCGCCCGATGACATCTTGTTGCGTCACGTCGTAGACGCGCATCGCTGGAGCCTCTGGAATGCCAAATTGCCAGAGCAGCGCGCCAGCGCCAGTGTTCCAGATGGTGATCTGCGCGCCATCCACCGCCGCCAGACGCGAGCCGTCCTCAGACCAGGCAAGCGTGGTGGGTGGCGTGGCGCCGCTCCAGGGCAGCGTGCTGACGACCTTCTGCGTCGCGATGTCCCAGATGGCGACGTTGCGCTGGCCATCGCCACCGGCGACCGCCAGCCGCTTGTCATCGGCTGAAAGCGCAATGGCGGTAGCGCCCGTCGTAATCAGTGGGAAGGCGGTGGTCGAGCGCAAGGTAATCGCTGGCGTCTGGTCGCCATTTACCAGCCCGCCATTGGCGTGGCCGCCACTGAGCAGCGACACCAGCGCGCCGGCGCGGCCATTCACGACCTGATAGACGAGCACCTGCGCCACCAGCGCCAGCATGAGCACGAGCAGGATGTTGCGGGTGCGCCGTCTCAGCAGGGGCTTGCCGCCGCGCACACCGCGCAACTTGCGCACGGCGTCTTTGCGCTCGTTTGCGGCGCGGTTCAGCCCCTCGCGCTTGCAGCGGGCGCATGAGCGTACATGGCGCTCGATGGCAATGTTCATTTCGGGCGAGAGGCGCCCGAAATGATAGTCCACGAAGCTCTCGACTACCTGCTCATGTCGCAACCGCGGTATGGCGCCCCGCGCACGACCGCGTTTCAACACTATCATGCCCCTCTTGGTTCACGTCGAGAACCATCGCGCCGTTTTGCCGCCGAGTCTCTGCGGCTTACGCCGGAGACAATCAGTGACATCTCCCCATGGCTCTTCGTCGTGGACTTCACAGGAACCGACATCCACGCGAGCATATTACCGCAGAGAGAGCTAAAGCTCAGACGCAGTGTAGCAAAATGGCGTGGAGAGTTCAAGAGGCCAGCCCTGGAGTCAAACTGGCGGCGCCGCAAGGTCTGCGCCACAGGGCGGGCCACATGCTTTCGAGCGCTCATCTCAGTCGGCGTTGTTGCGTGGCGAATCATCGAACCGTTATAATGCGCGACAGCGGGCGAGCCTCGCTCTTGTTCCGTGAGCGCAGGGTGAGTTCTTCATTTATGAACAGGAATGACCAGCAGCCGCAGCTATCATTCAGTACAGCGCCTGACGAGGCTGATGCGCCTGTCGCGCCTGTCGCGCCTGACATGCCTGATACGCTCGGCGCGCTCGCCACTCCCCCGCTGCGCGACGCTCGCACAGGCGCGCCATCTCAGGCAGGCCAGACAGGACCAGCGCCCGCGCAGATCGTGTTTCTCGCGCCGCCCCCATCCGCTGCGCAACTGGCCGAGTACGTCGTCTATCGCCCTGGCGCGACGGTCGCCCTGGCGCTGCTCGCTGGCCCCGCCGTCTGCGTGATCCTGGTGGCTGTGGCCATCGGCGTCGCTGGGGCGCTGCCCGTCTGGCTACCGCTGCTCCTGCTGCTCTGGCTGCCTGCGCTTGCGCTCGCCTGGGCGCTGCTGAAGAGTGTGCGCATCACGCCCGATGCGCTGGCCTGCGGGCGTCCGCTGGGGCAATGGCGCAGCATCGCCTTCGATGACATCGAGCGGGTCGAGCAGCGCGGACTGCGCCTGGTCGTCAGCGCGCACAACAGCCAGCCGCTGGTCTTCTCCCCGCAACTGCTGCGCAATGGCGAGCAGTTGCGGCGCAGCCTGCTGCTGCGCCTGCCCCTGACGGCGCTGGCTGGCGAGCTGCGCACACAGGCCCAGAGCTTGAGCGAAGGCGATGTTTCGGGCAGCCTGGCCGGAGATATCAGCGGCGTCCTGACGGTGCGGACACGCACGGCCTGGCCAGCGCTGGCCGGGGGATTGGCGGTGGCGCTGCTGGCGCTGGGTGTCGCTGCGCTGTTGACGATGACCTCATCGCGCGAGCTTGCCCTGGCGCTCGCATTCGTGGCGCTGGCTTGCCTGCTGGGCTATGTCAGTCTCTGGAGCGCGCAGGAGATCTTCGTCACGGAGAAAGGCCTTATCATCCGCTACACGCTGCTGCGGCGCGAACGCGATGTCTTCTGGGCGCAGGTGCACCGGGTCGTCTATGCGCCCGGCGAGGTGACGTTGCGCTTCCATGGCAGCCAGCGGAAACCCATCCTGAGCGCTGGGCCGGGCCTGCTGACCGCCGTCCAGGCGCGACTGATGCGTCAATTCATCAGCCGCTACTGCCCCGCCGAAGTTGTCCCGGCGCGACCGCGCGCAGCCCGCTAGCCCAGGCAAGCTAGGCGGTCGCCACGACTGCCGCGACATCGCTCTCCTGCGGACGCTGGCCGCTGTTGGGCTGCCCGCTACGTGAGCGACGCAGACGCGACGGCAGAATCTGCAACTCCTCGCGA
Source organism: Ktedonobacterales bacterium (assembly GCA_025936795.1). Taxonomy (GTDB): domain Bacteria; phylum Chloroflexota; class Ktedonobacteria; order Ktedonobacterales; family JADMIN01; genus JAKAIY01. The sequence continues at coordinate 3,590 of JAICSR010000158.1, forward strand.
TACTTCGCGATGGTGCGCCGCGCGATCAGGATGCCCTGGCGCTGCAAGATGCGCATCAGTTGCTCATCGCTGAATGGATGCTGTGGATTCTCCTCGGCGATGATGTCGCAGAGCGCCTTCTTGGCTGGCAGCGAGGCGTCGAAAAAGTCATCGAACGAGGCGGTACGGCCATTGGGCAGCAGCACAAACTTGCCATCGGTCGCGCGGCTGACGGTGGACTCGTGCAAGCCGATCTTGCGCGCCACGTCGGCGCGCGTCAGCGGCTTCAGCGCGCTCTGCCCCACCTCCAGAAACTCGCGCTGCATCTCGATCAACGCATCCGAAACGCGCTGCATCGTCTCCCAGCGCTGGCGTAGCGCCGCGATGAAAGTCTGCGCCTGCTCCACATGGCTGCGGATGTGCGTGCGCGCATCGTCGTTGCACTGGAGATGGCTCAGATTCTTGCGCGCCCAGACGTATTCGGGGTTGACACGCAGCACATAGCGATTGCGCTCCACCACCTCGGCGACGAAGCCATTGGAGGTCGCGCGGATGACGACATCGGGACGCACTGGCGCGGCGGAGGCGGTTAGCGCGCCTGAAAGTGAATCGAAGCCATGCGCGGGATAGGGGTAGAGGTCGTGGCGAATGAACTCCCACTCCGCCTCGATGCGTTTGGGCGTCAGGCCGAGGCGCTTGGCGACCTCGCGGAACCGACGATAGGCGACATCGCGCAGGTGGTCGCGCACCAGGGTCTCGGCGAGTGGATGCGGGTCGCCCGCCTCGCTCAGTCGCTCGAGCTGAATTAGCAGGCACTCCTCAGCGCCACGCGCGCCGATGCCAGCGGGATCGAGGCGCTGTAGCGCTCGCAGCGCGTTCTCGACGCGCGCGTCATCGCAGCCCAGCGCCTCGGCGGCGTCGGCGACGATGGCGGCTGGCAGGAATCCATGATGATCGAGGCTGCCGACGAGATACTCTGCGATGTGCGCGTCGTCGGCGGGGATGCTCAGGCAGAGCGTCTGGAGCAATGTCTCACCGGTTGGGATGGTTGCGGCGACCCGGCTAATTGGGTCGTCGTTCTCCTCGTCGGTGAAGGAGCCAGCGTAGGATGGTCCCTCGAAGTCTGGCCCATCCTCGCGGCGGCGATCATCCGCTGTGCGTGGCGCGCTGCCGCAGACCGAGCACGGCGAGAGCGGTGTCTCCAGCGGATTATTGCAGCGTGGGCAGCAGGGACGTGTATCAGCCTCGAATGCGGGGTTCTCCTCCAGTGTCCGAGCGATGGTCGCTTCCAACTCAGGATTCGGCAATTGCAGCAAACGAACAGCAGCGATCTGGCGATACGAGATGTTGGGGGTTTGTTGCTGGGTCGCCGATGAGTCAACACGCATATCGAGCACGTCCACGAAGTTCACTCCTCTCCCGCGCCTCTCCGCTGAATGCCGGAAATCGGGGATAATCTCCGCCACTCAGCGATTCCCTGAGGCGCATACCACACGCTCTTGAGTTTAACCAGTGAACAAAGAAGCAAGAATCGTGCCAACGCCGGTTCGATGGGACGCCGTGCCTGAATAATTCGGCATTTATATCATCGCGCTTGTCGCTCCTACCCTTATATAGACACAGTTTCGCATGTCTGAACAGGGGGCGCCGCGTCGGGCGTAGACGGTCGCCCCAGGCGCCGCGCGCAGCCAATTCGCCCAGCCATTCGCATTGCCAGCGCCGCGCGTGTTACCGTGCGCTAGAATGCAGCGCGCCTCGCGCGAGGCGCGCGTGGCGGCAGGTCATCGCGGCGAGGGGAATGCGACCATGTCTATGGGTATCGTTGTCGTGCTGGGGATCGCCTCGATCTTCTTCTTCTCAGCCCTGCTGATCACGGCGGCGCTGATGGTGCGCGGGCGCTGGGATTCGCTGGGCCAGTCCAGGCAGCGCCCCAAAGACTAAGTAGGGCTACCTGGTTCAGCCATCCTCTGCTATCCTAGGAAGGACCACCAGGCAGAACAGGCGCGTGGCCGCAGCGTCGCACAGCCGGACATCGGCGCGTTGACGATGCGGCGGCTCGCGCAGAGCGAACGGTGACAGAGAGGCGTTTTTCCATGTCAGAACGGCGCGAAGCGGTCGTGCGCGAGCTCGTCGGCGAACTCGAGGCGCGCTTCCCCTACGCCGCAGCGCTCATCAGTGGCGCATCCGGCTTGCAGATTACCGACAGCGGACAGGAACAGCAGGCGACCGAGACCAGCCCCACCCAGGGGATCGTCTTCACCGTGTACGACGGCGCCACCTTCAATGAATTCGCCACGAGCGAGCAGGCGTCCGATGCGCTGGCGCGCGGCGTGCGGCAGTGGGCCAGCGGGCTGCGGCGACAGGATGGCCCAGCGATCAGCTTCGGCGGCCACGTCACCATTGCCGGGCAAGATGTCCGCGAATTCGCCACCCCCACGCAGATTGATCCCGCGACTGTGCCGCTGGGCCAGAAGCTGGCGCTGGTCCGCGACATCCAGCAGCGCGCGAGCGGACTGGACGCGCGCATCGTGCAGACCCGCGCGCAGTACAACGAAGAATCCTACGAGTCGGTCTACATCGGGCGGGGGCGCTGGCTGAGGCAGCGGGTACGCCGCCTCAACCTGGGTCTGTTCGTCGCCACACACCACGAGGGGGTGACGCGCTTCGACTTCCTCTCGCTCAGCGGCGCGGGCGGCTTCGAGCTGGCGCGCGTAACCGATGACCAACTGCGCCAGACCGTCGAGACGGCGGTGCGGTTGCTCGACGCCGGGCGCATCGAGCCGGGCCTCTACGACACCGTCACCGATCACTCGCTCTCTGGCGTGATCGCGCATGAATGCTTCGGCCACGGTGTCGAGATGGACCTCTTCCCCAAGGGACGCGCGCGGGCCGCGCAGTTCGTCGGGCAGCGGGTCGCGGCGCCGGGCGTGGATATGTACGACGATCCGAGCGTGCCGGGCGCGTTTGGCTCCTACTACTTTGACGATGAGGGCGAGCTGGCGCGTCCGACGCAGATCCTGCGCGATGGCGTGCTGGTCGAGCCGATCAGCGATTTCGCCGCCACCACCTATGGCGCAGGTGTGCATACCCCCAACGGTCGCCGACAGGACTTCACACGCAAGGCCTACGCGCGCATGAGCAACACCTTCTTCGCCTCCGGCAGCGTCGTGCCCGCCGCGATGATCGCCGGAGTCGAGCGCGGCATCTATCTGCGCAAGGCCATGAGCGGCATGGAAGACCCGATGGGCTGGGGCATTCAGGTGACGGCGCTCTATGGTGAGGAGATCGTCAACGGCGCACTGACCGGCAAACTCTATTCGCAGGTCGGCATCTCTGGCTATGTGCCAGACCTGCTGCGCAGCATCAGCGCGATTGGCAGCGATATGGGCCTCGAAGCTGGCTCGTGTGGCAAGGGACACAAAGAGATGGTGGGCGTCACGACTGGCGGGCCACATCTGCGGATGAAAGCGAGGCTGGGCTGATGCTGCACGAAGACACACGCGGACGCCTGAGCGCCAGCGCCAGCCGTCTCGCCGACGCCCTGCACGCGACGCCAGGGGTGGACGCCTGGCAGATCACGACGACGCGCCGCGATGAAGCGCAGGTCTACCTGATTGGCGGTGACATCGAAGAGGCGCGCCGCTCGGTGACGAGCGAAGACGCTTCGGCGACGCTGCACAATCTGCACGCGCCGCATAGCGCTGAAGGGCAAGGCGAGGGCCAGGCGCTCGGCATGACCACGCTGACACTCCTGCCAGAGGAGCTTGCGAACGCCAGCCGCCTCGCCGCGCGCCTGCGTGACGGCGCGCTGATGGCCAGCCTGACCGATAACCAGCCCTTCATGCTGCCGGAGGCGCCCGCGCAGGGCTTCCCGGTCGTCGAGGCGGACGACCTCGCGCTGGGCGCCTCGATGCAGGCGGCAGTGGAGCGCGCAGGGCAGCAGCTTCGCGCGGCGCTGCGGCTGACGCCGGGCGTGCGGTTGGGCAGCGCCGAGATTTATGCCACACGCACGCAGCAGACGCTGACGAATAGCCAGGGGCTGAGCGCGAGCAAGCGCGAGACGAGCGCCTTCCTCGATCTGGCGCTGCTGGCGGGCGAGGGCGAGCAGGTGGCGGAGTTCCACGCCGAGCTACGCCGCCGACGGCTGAGCGATCTGCATGTCGAGCGTATCGTCGCGGCCTATGGCGCCTTCGCGCTGCATGCGCTGCACGCCAGTGCGCCCGACACCTGGGAGGGGCCAGTGATGCTGAGCGGCGAGGCGGCGGCGCAGCTCTTCAATCCGCTGTTCTTTGGCTCAAGCCCCTTCGCGGCGCACACCTCGGCGGAGATGGCCTATCGCAAGCTGAGCCGCTTTACGGTGGGCGAGTTCGTGACACCAGAGGAGCCAAAGGGCGACCGGCTGACGCTGGTGAGCGACGCCACGCGCCCGTTCGGCGTGCGCACGTCCGCCTACGATAGCAGCGGCGTCCCGGCGCGCAACGTGACGCTGATCGAGGGCGGTGTCTTCAAGCGTCCGTGGGCGGAGGCGCGCTATGCGCAGTATCTCGACGTGGAGCCGACCGGCGAGATCGGCAATCTGACGGTCACGCGCGGCTCTACCCCACTGGAGCAGATGCGCAGCGCGCAGGGCGGCCCGGTCTACGAGATCGTGGCGTTCTCGTGGTTCAATCCCGACGCCGTCTCAGGCGACTTCAGCGCCGAGATTCGCCTGGGCTATCGCCACGATGCGTCGGGCGTCACGCCGATCAAGGGCGGCTCGCTGGTGGGCAACATCTTCAGCGCCTTCGGCGACGCGCGCTTCTCCGCCGAGCCATTCAGCGACGGCGCCTACTACGGCCCGGCGGCGATTCGCTTCGCCAACCTGACGATCACGGCGGGGTAGACCTCACCCCCTGGCCCCCTCTCCCGCGAGGAGAGGGGGAACTTGCTTGCTAGTATATCGCGAGTAGCCAGCAGTCGTAGCCCCTGACCGATTTGCC
>JAICSR010000355.1 GCA_025936795.1 Ktedonobacterales bacterium
GCGCCAGCGAGACAATCGAGACGAGGTATGTAGCGATGTCCACCAGAATCGCGCCGGAAGCCGTCAGCGCCTGCACCAGTGTACCCGCCAGCCCAAAGCCCGCTACCTCGGCGACTGACATGCTCGCGCCCAGCTTGGCGTTGCCCTCCAGTAGATGTTCCTCGCCAATCAGCGTGGGCAAGTAGGCTGGGTAGGCGATGTCGAAGAGCGCGCTGAGGGCGCTCGTCACGAGTGTTACAGCATAGATCAGGTTGAGGCTGAGCGCGCCAGTGAGGGCGGCCAGCGGTATGCTCGCCAGCGTCAGCGCGCGGCCCACGTCGGCGGCGATCAGCAGCGGGCGGCGGCGTACACGGTCGGCCAGCGCCCCGGCCAGCAGCCCGAAGGCCAGCGTCGGCGCGACCTGCGCGGCGTAGATCAGCGCGACCTGCGCAGCGCTGGCATGCAGCGAGAGCACGGCTACAATCGGCAGCGCGACCTTGGTGATCAGCATGCCAAAGACCGAGACAGTTTGCCCGGCCCACAACTTGAGAAAGTCAGGATGACGCCAGAGTCCCTGGAAGTGGGGACGACGTAGACGCAAAAACATCGCGTAGCTCCATCATGCGGAGAGAAGGTGTGTCAAAGGGTGGCATGAAGGAGGCTCGGTCGGCGACACAGCGGCGAACACCATAGAGGAAATTCACGCTGCACGCGGGCGCATGAGCGTTGTGGTGTTCGTCCGGCGCTTCCCTTGTCGTGCGAGATCAGCCACAGTGGCTGCTAGCGCGATGGGAGCGACCGCAAGCGTGGCGTGTCGTGCGCCGGGCCTACGCTGCGGAGAAGATGGTGGTGTTTCGCATCGCGCAGATGGTAGCACGTCGCGCGCAGCGCTGTCAAACGCCGGAGCGGGCCAGCGGTTGGTACCGCGCCAATTCCCAGTCTGCGCAGGTGGGCTTCGCGGTCCGCAGGCCCTCCAGGCGCGAGTTCAATTGCCAGCCGCGTGGCGGCGCTGCGCGTTGCGCATGCTCAAACGCCATCAACCGCTGGCCGTCTGCGACGGCGCCCCCGGCGCGGTGAGCGGCAGCCCCAGCGCGAAGCCGCGTGGCCGCGTGAGGTAGAAGCCGAACCACTCATAGAGGCGATGCGCGCGGGTATTCTTCTCCTCGGTATTCAGCACGATCTTCCAGGCGCCCTCGCGCTGGAAGTAGCGCACGGCTTCGGTCATCAGCCGCGCGCCAACCCCGGCGCCCCATGCGCGTGGGTGGGTGGCGATGCGCACGAGGTAGCCGATCTTCATATCCACGATGTTGAACTGGTAGCCGACGATGCCCTGCTGATCCTCTGCGACGACGAAATAGGGGTAGAGGCGCGCGGCCTCGCGGAAGGCGCGCGCGTCGTGGCGCCAGAGGTCGTCGAAGCAGAGCCGTTCAAGCTCGGCCAGCGGCTCGGCGTCGGCTGGCTCGAAGGGGCGCACGACGATGCTCTGATTGCCTTCGGATGGCACGCTGAAATCGCTCTTGTCGTAGCTGCGCAGCATGCTGATCAGCGAGAAGCCCAGTTCCTCCAGCGGCTCGCGTAGCCAGTCGCTCTCGTAGTCGGCGCCGGAGTAGTAGAGGCTGCGCACGTCGCGCGCCCAGAGCGCATCGGCGAGGGGAGGCAGCAGCAAGTCGAGGTAGTCGCGGTAGCGCTCGCTCTGGCTCCAGGTCACGCCGAAGCCGCCGATCCACGCGCACGGTGGCGTCAGCTCGTTGACCTGCATGAACGCCTGGAGCGAGCCGCCCATCATGCGGCCCAGTGGCCCCTGCGCGCCGCTGAACGCGCCCACGCCTGGATACAACTCGATCAGGCGCTCCAGTTCATCGGGCGCGAAGCGGTAGTGCACGTACTCGGAGGTATCGAGGATGCGACGCGCCTGCGTGACATCGAGACGCCGCAGCTCGCGCATGGTGAGAGTCTCACGCGCCATCATGCGCCCAGTCCTCCCTTCACCGGAACCGCTCGCCGGAACCGCGACTCGCCCACGCCACGGGCTAGATCGGTGGAATACCGTTCACATTGAAGAGCGCGCTCAACGAGAGTCCATTGTGCAGCCGGTAAATCGCGTCGCCGAGCAACTGCGCGATGCTGACCACTTCGAGCGTGGGCAGCGCCTCGCGCAGGCCCACAGGTGTCTCAATCGAGTCTGTCACCACAATCTGCTTGATCGCCGGATGTGTCAGCCGCTGCGCCGCATTGCCCGCGAAGACGCCGTGAGTGGCGGCCACATGCACATCAGGCCGCGCGCCCGCGCGTAGCAGCGTCTCCACCGCCTCCAGCAGAGTGCCGCCCGTTGCGATGATGTCATCCACGATGATCGGCGTGCGGTCGCGCACATCGCCAATTACCGCCGCAATCTCGACATTTGCGCCATCGGCGCGCCGCTTATGCAGAATCGCGATGGGCAGATGTAATTGGCTGGCGAAGAAATCCGCGCGCTTCACGCCGCCGGTATCCGGCGAGACGATGACGCTATCGGGCGGAATCTTGTTGCGAATCGCATTCGCCAGCAGCGGAATGGCGGTGGGATGATCCATGCCGATGTCGAAGAAACCCTGGATGGCTGGGCTATGCAGGTCAATCGCCAGCACGCGGTTGGCCCCGGCGGCGCTGATCAGGTTGGCCACCAACTTCGCTGTGATCGGTTCGCGCCCGGTAGACTTGCGATCCTGGCGCGCATAGCCGTAGTACGGGATGATCGCGGTGATGCGCCCAGCGGAGGCGCGGCTGAGTGTGTCAATCAGGATCAATAGCTCGACCAGATGCTCATTGACCGGCGCGCAGGTAGACTGAATGATGAAGGCGTCGTGGCCGCGCACGCTCTCTACCAGCCGCACATGCATCTCTGTGTCGGGGAAGCGTGTCAGCTCCACATCCACCTGTGCAAAGCCACCCAGCTCGCAGATACGCTGCGCCAGATGGCGCGACGCGCTGCCAGCGATCAGGCAGGGCGGCCCGCTGACGTAGGTTGGCTCGTCTATGCGTTCACGGCTGGCTGTCATCGCCTTTGCCTCCCGCGTGCTCTGTGGCCTGTCTCCTGGCCTGTCTGCTGGCCTGCCATGTGTGGCGTTCGACGCTCTTGCGCCCCTGCGACTCCTCATCGAATAAAGATGTTCGGCGCTCTCCGGCTCACTCCCTGGTTCGGCCCACGCCGTTCGCCTGTCGTTTGCTCGGTGGGCGCCGCTCCACGCCCGGCGTCTCAGGCTCATCACGGTAGGCATTGCTGAGCGGCAGACGGCGGTCGCGGCCAAATGCGCGCTGCGTGATCTTGACGCCCGGCGGCGACTGGCGGCGCTTGTATTCGCTGTGATCGACCAGCGCCATCACGCGGCGCGCCACCGCTGGATCGAATCCCAGCTGTACGAGCGCGTCAAACGAGCGGTCCTCCTCGACATACGCCCGCAGGATGGGGTCCAACACGTCGTAGGGCGGCAGTGAATCACTGTCTTTCTGGTCTGGGCGCAGCTCCGCCGAGGGCGGCTTCTCGATGGTAGCCCAGGGAATCAACTCGCGCCCCGCCTGCTGGTTGCGCCAGCGCGCCAGGTCATACACCAGCGTCTTGAATACATCTTTCAGTACGGCAAATCCGCCCGCCATATCACCATAGAGTGTCGCGTAGCCAACCGCCATCTCAGACTTGTTGCCGGTCGACAGTAGAATCGCGCCAGAGCGGTTCGAGAGCGCCATCATCAGCGCCCCGCGAATGCGCGCCTGCATGTTCTCTTCCGTCAGCGTTGAGGTCGTCGGGCCAAAGGTCGCCAGCGGCTCGGCCAGCGTCTCCATCGCCGCCGCGAACATCGGCTCGATAGCCATCGTCATGAAGCGGGCGCCCAGATGCTCGGCCAGCGCGCGGGCGTCGTCGCGGCTGCCCTCAGACGAATAGCGTGAGGGCAGCGAGACGCCGATCACCTTATCCGCTCCCAGCGCGTCTACCGCGACCGCCGCCGTCAGCGCGGAATCTATGCCGCCGGAGAGCGCCACTAACGCCGCGCTGAAGCCGCTCTTGCGCACATAGTCGCCGACGCCCAGCGTCAGCGCGCGATAGACCTCCTCGACGCGGTCGGGCAGCGGCTCGATGCGTCCGGGCGCGCCCAGCGCAGGTGTCGCCGCGTCATGCACGGAGACATCGGGCGTGCGGTGGATGGGCGCAGGCGCCAGCGAGACGATGATCGGCGTGGCGAGCGGCTCGCTCTGCGCGTCGCGGTCTTTGCGCCGCCGTGGATCATGCAGCCGCGTGCGAAAGACCTCCTCGACATCCAGGTCTACGACCAGCAGGTCTTCGGCGAAGGCTTTGGCGCGCGCCACCAGCTCGCCGCGCCCATCGAAGAC
>JAICSR010000177.1 GCA_025936795.1 Ktedonobacterales bacterium
ATCACCTCGCTCGTGACGGGGCGCAAAGCGCGCTCCGATGTAGCGATGACTGGTGAGATCAGCCTGCGCGGCAAGGTACTGCCCATCGGTGGCCTGAAGGAGAAGGTGCTGGCCGCCAATCGCGCCGGCATCACCACGATCATCTTGCCAAAGCGCAACGAATATGATCTGGAAGAACTGCCGAAAGAGCTGCGCGAGCAGATGACCTTCGTTCCAGTGGATGACGCGCGCGAGGCGCTGGCGGTCGCGCTGGAGGGTGGCCTGCCCGCGCGCGCCAGCGGGCCTGGCGCGGCCAGCCTGCCCGATCAGGGGTCGGCGGGGCTGGTGGCCAGCCCAAGTTAGCGCCCAAGCTAGCGCCTATCCCTGGCGCCTGGCCAGGTCATCGCACGCCAGCACAATCGGGCCGCATGCGCTACGATAGGTACTGCATGCAGGGACGACGCGCACGAGAGCGGATAGGGCCTTGCCGTCCGCTCCGTTTCTGCGCTCCGAAGTCCTGCGCTGATCATCCACTATCTGGAGGTTTGGTGTGCCTGAAGAGACTTCTGCGAAGCCGCGACTGATGACGATATTCGCTCACCCCGACGACGAGAGCTTCGGCGTCGCGGGAACGATGGCCCACGCCACGCAGTTGGGCTATCCGGTCGCGGTGGTCTGCGCCACACGCGGCGAAGAAGGTCAGATCGCCGACCCAGCGCTTGCCACGCCGGAGAACCTCGGCCAGGTGCGCGAGCAGGAGCTGCGCACGGCAGTCGCGGCGGTCGGCGTGAACGATGTCGTCTTCCTCGACTACATCGACGGCCATCTCACCGAGGCCGATCAGGAAGAGGCGCTGGGCAAGGTCGTTGCGCAGATTCGCCGCTTCCGCCCGGATGTCGTCATCACTTTCGATCCCAAGGGCGGTTACGGCCACGTTGACCACATGGCCATCCATCGGCTCACCGTCGCGGGCGTGGCGGCGGCGGCGGACCCGGCCCGCTTTCCCGATCAGCTTGGCCAGGGCTTGCAGCCACACCGCGTGCGCAAGGTCTACTATTCTGCCATCCCGCGCGAGTTCCTGCTGCGGATGCGCGACGAGGCCCGCGCCCGTGGCCAGGACTTCATCCCCGGTGGCGATGAGGCGACGATTCCGGTGGAGGAGATGGGTGTGCCGCTCGCCGAGATCAGCACGCGCACGCGCCTGAACGACGCGGAGTACGCGGCCAAGATCAACGCCGTGCTTGCCCACAAGACCCAGCTACCCGCCGACAATCCCTGGGCGAAAGCTTCGCCCGAGGAGATGCGCGCGTTCGCCGGAGCCGAGAACTTCGTGCTGGCGCTGCCACCCATCTCAGACCGCGCGTACCCCATGCCTGAGGATGACGTCTTCGCGGGACTTTAGCGCCCGCTCAGCGCATACGGAGGGTCGGCCAATCCGGCTGGGCTGCCCCCGGCTGCGCTGTGTCGCTGGCGCAACCAATCAGTCCTGATGCAATCACTTTGGGTGGTCTAGCGCGTCTCATGTGACATAGGACTATTCGCCATCGGGCCAGCGGCACGATGCGCGCATGATGGACGTGTGAACGTCGTCACAGGCATGGTCCTAGCCCGTGACAGAGCGTGTCGCGTGCGCGTGATACAGTACAGTGTTGTACAAGCAAAGGACTGATTCCGCTCCAGCGCAGCGACAGCGGGCGTCTCGAATCTCAGTCCAGAGCAAATGAGGATGTGACGGATGAAACAGGGCAAGGCGCCAGCAGGGATACGAATGCAGGCGCAGTCTGGCAGGTCGAGTCGCTGGATATTGATCACCTCGTCCACCCTGCTCGGACTGGTTCTGGTGGGGAGTCTGGCGATTGGCTTCTTCACTGAAGCCGCTAGCGCGGCGGCGCAGCGCGACAAGGCCGCCCTCGATCACGCATTGGCCGACGCGCGCACGAACATGCATGTGCCAGCGAGTCTGATCGCCCCGATTCTGCACGATGAGCAGCAGGCTGCCGGTGTGGAAAATGGCACGATAGGCGGCTACCAGGCGGCCTCCGCATCATATGTGAAGCTGACACAGCAGACGCTGGCCATCGAGCAGATGAGTCCGGCGCAGGCCAAAACGCTCGCCCAGACTGATCTCGCCGCCTTCAGCAGCGGTGTGGCTGCGCTGACCAAAGGCAACTATATCGAGGCGGCAGGCTATGCCGGGCGACTCTCGCAGGCGCAGTCCGACTTCACAGCCGCTGCGAGCACCAAGGACTATTTCAAGGTTGATAGCATCGCGCAAGATCAGGTTGCGGCCATTCAGCAGTTCCAGCCGACTTATGATCGCCTCCAGGCATTCACGAAACTGGCTGATGACGAGGCTACCCTGCTGAGTGGCGCCTCCGCCGCGAGCGGCCCCGCGCCGCTGCAATGCGCGGTGGGCATGAATGAGGTCTACTGGCAGGATGATCCGCTGATCACGCTACCGGGGACGCAGGCGAACACGAAAACGCTGCCTGAGACGCAGTGGGCGCAGAGTGATCTGCTGGCGTTTCGCAATGCGACGACCGCACAGCAGTATGCCAGCCTGAATCGCCTGCTCATCACGCAGAGCCAGCAGGCGCAGGCCAACGAGATCAACCTGCTGCCCACCGCTGCGACGAACGAGCTGAAGTCGTTCCAGGACGACATCACCACAGCCAAGAAGCAGAGCGTGGATACGACCACCTTCGAGCAGCAATACACCGCCGACGCGCAGCAGGCGCAGACGCTGGCCGCGAAGCCGACGGTGGATGGCTACTCGACGCTCATCAAGACGATTCGCAAGCAGGATCAGGGGCTGGAACTGCCCGTTCTGAAGGCGAAGACGGCGAACGATGTCGCAGCGCTCAAGCAGTTGGTCGCCCAGGGGCAGGCGATCAAGACGATTGATCCGGCGAACGGTGTAGGGTACCCCGACGCCTACGAATACGCCGACCCGAACACGGGCGTTGGCGATGCAACGCAGCGGCTGGTCTATGCGCAGACGCTGGACGACTATCAGCAGGTGGACAAAGAAGTCCTGAGCATGACAGCCAACATCCAGGCGATGCTGACCAACCTCAACGACAAGACCCCCAGCGACCAGGTCCACCAGACCGACATGCAGTTACTCAGCTACTATGGCATCACGCCGTATCGCGTGGTTGTCGTCTCGCTGCGCGAGCAGGTCGCGCGCATGTATGACAATGGCAAGCTGGTCAAGACGCTCAAGGTGACGACCGGCGCGCCTGATCTACCCTCGATTCCCGGCATGCACTGCGTGCTCGATAAGCAGGTCGACACGATCTTCAAATCGCCCGACCCGCCAACCTCGCCGGACTATTATGCGCCGACGCCGATTCACTACGCGATGTACTACTCGTACTATGGCTACGAGCTGCACGACGCCTGGTGGCGCTCCTGGTTCGGCAAGTACTCGAACCTGCCACACTACGATCCGTCGGCCTTCAATGGCGGCTCGCATGGCTGCGTCAACTTCGACTACCAGAATGGTGACTCGCAGTGGCTCTATAACTGGGTCTCGATTGGCACCCCGGTCATCCTCTATTAGCGCACGCCATGCGCTTCTCACAGCGCCGCAGGGTCGGCGTCGCTCCAGTGTGGGCGCGCCACTGCCTTGCGGCGCTGTCGTGTATGCCTTGGGATAGGGTCGCGGCCCTGGCGCAGCGTAACACATTGGCGGGCGTCGGACCTCACCCCCAGCCCCGCTCCTGCGAGGAGAGGGGAGCAAGCTCGATTTCTCCCTCGCCTTGTGGGAGAGGGGGCCAGGAGGTGAGGTCGCAAGCGGCAGATACGCGAATGCCGTTTGCATGGAAGCGTATACTACGCGAGGAGCGCGAAACAGCGTATAATCTCTTGTGAGCGGCCCACGCCAGACGCGCCATTGTTTGCGCCATCGTTCGGCGCTGGGCTGTGATTCCTGTTGCACAGTTGAGTTACGCGCCTGCGACAATGCAGTCAGGTGGTCGCGATCAGCGATGAGGCAAGCGGTTGATGTAGCGCTCAGGTGAGACGCTGCGCTCTTGGAAGCGGCGCGCTGGGTGTGTCCTCAGGACTTCCCCGGCGCCTCCGCTCCGTATGCCTCCTGCCCACCACGCTGCGCGCTCGTCGCGAGGGATCGTTGGGTGCGCTAGGCTTCGACCTGGCGCTTCCGAATGCGTCTGAGTTTACCCTAGTTCTGCCGAGGAGTACGCCATGTACAGGGGTCAGTCGGGTCAGTGGTCCTGGCTGTTGCACCGCATCACGGGCCTGGGTGTGTTGCTGTTCCTGCTCGTCCACATCGTGGATATCACGTTGATCGGGTTCGGGCCAACCATCTATAACGACGCCATCGTGATCTTCAGCACAGCCATCATCCGCGTCATCTCGCTGGCGCTCATCGCCTCTCTGCTCTTCCACGCCTTCAACGGCATCCGCATCATCCTGATTGACTTCTGGCCTGCTGGATACAAGTATCAGCAGGCGATGTTCTATATCGTGCTGGCGGTGACGATTCTGCTGTTCATCCCCACGGTGTTCTACATCATGGCTCCGGTATTCGGCGTCTGCCCGCAAGGCAGTTGCGCGAATCCAGCGCTCTAGCGGTTTGCCATCCAGCAATCAGTGACACCGAAGAGGCTCCGAGCGAGCCACGAGAGAATTGAGACGACGCATGGCGAGTAATACAACGACGACAGCGCCTGAGCGCACCATCACCAAATATGGCGCGTACGCCAAGCCCAGCAAGGGCGCGAACGGCTGGGAGACATTCTCCTGGTATTTCTTCCGCATCAGCGGGGTGGGGCTGGTCTTTCTGGCCCTGATTCATGTGTTCTTCGTCCACATCAGCACCGATGTTTCCGAGACGGTCTATGGCTTTGTCGCGGCGCGCTACGCCAACCCGTTCTGGCGCCTGTATGACCTGCTGCTGTTGACGCTGGCGCTGTTCCACGGCCTCAATGGCCTGCGCATCGCCTGCGGAGACTACATCCAGTCGCGGGGCTGGCGCCTGACGGTCTCGTCGGCGCTGTTCTTCATCGCCATCACCTTCTGGCTGATGGGGTCGTTGACCATCATCATGTTCCAGCCCAATCAGACGCTGGCGCAGTCCATCATGAGTTTCCTGGGTCGCTAGAGGCGCGGTGGGCGCGTGCCCTGGCCGCGTGACTGGAAAAGGCATTTCACATGAACTACCACAAGTTTGATGTGGTGATCGTTGGCTCTGGGGGCGCAGGGCTGATGTCGGCGATGCAGCTGGCCCACAATTCCAGCATCGCCGTGGTCAGCAAGCTCTACCCCACGCGCTCGCACACGGGCGCCGCGCAGGGCGGTGTGGCCGCTGCGCTGGGCAACCAGGAAGAAGACCACTGGAAGTGGCACATGTACGACACGGTGAAGGGCGGCGACTACCTCACCGACCAGGACGCCGGAGCCATTCTGGCGCAGGAGGCCATTGAGGCGGTCTACGACCTCGAACACTGGGGCCTGCCCTTCAACCGTACGCCCGATGGTAAGATTGACCAACGGCGCTTTGGCGGGCATACGCACCACTTCGGTGAGGGGCCAGTGCGTCGCTCGTGCTACGCCGCCGACCGCACCGGCCACATGATCTTGCAGACGATGTATCAGCAGTCGGTCAAGAATCAGGTGCGGTTTTTCAACGAGTACATGATGCTCGACCTGCTCATCAACGAGGGGCAGGCGGTTGGCGTCGTGGCGATTGATCTGCGCGATGGCCAGTTGCATGTCTTCCATGCCAAGACCGTCGTGCTGGCGACTGGCGGCTATGGGCGCGCCTGGCGCATCACCAGCAACGCGCTCGCCTGCACCGGTGATGGTATGGCCGTCGCGTATCGGCGTGGCATCCCACTCGAAGACATGGAGATGTACCAGTTCCACCCGACGGGTCTCTACAAGGTGGGCATCCTGCTCTCCGAGGCGGCGCGCGGTGAGGGCGCCTACCTGCTCAATAGCGAGGGCGAGCGCTTCTGCATCCGCTACGCGCCGACGATGAAGGAACTGGCCCCGCGCGACATGGTCTCGCGCTTCATCAATCAGGAGATCGCCGAGGGGCGCGGCATTGACGGCAAGGACTTTGTCTATCTCTCGGTCGCGCATCTGGGCAAAGAGAAGATCGACGAGAAGCTGCCCGACATCACCGACTTCGCGCGCAACTATCTCGGCGTCGAGCCATACTATGAGCCGGTGCCGATTCAGCCAACCGCGCACTACGCGATGGGCGGCATCCCCACCAACGTCGAGGGCCAGGTGGTGATAGATGAGAAGAACACCCCGCTGCCAGGCCTCTACGCCGCTGGTGAGGTGGCTTGCGTCTCGGTGCATGGCGCCAACCGGCTCGGCACCAACTCGCTGGTGGACCTGATCGTCTTCGGGCGCCGCGCGGGCAAGCACATCGCCAGCAAGTGGCTGCCAGAGGCCGACTTTGGCCAACTGCCCAGCGACCCGGAGCAGCGCGCCCGCGAGCAAGTGGAGTCGCTGATGGGGCGCACGGAGGGCGAGACGCAAGACGCCATTCGCCAGGAACTGCGCGATGTGATGATGGACAAGGTCAGTGTCGTGCGCGATGAGCAGGGGCTGAGTGAGGCGCGCGCGAAGCTCGTCGAGCTGAAAGACCGCTACTCCAATGTGCGGCTGATGGACCACTCGCGCACCTTCAACACTGAGCTGATGGAGGTGATCGAGCTGGGCAATCTGCTCGATTGCGCTGAGGCGACCATCGCGGGCGCGGAGGCGCGCAAAGAGAGCCGGGGCGCGCACTATCGCCCCGACTACCAGCAGCGCGACGATGTCAACTTCCTGCAGCACACGCTGGCCTATCAGAGCGCGCGTGCGGGCGAGCCAGAATTGCGCTACAAGCCCGTCGTTATCACCGAGTTCGAGCCAAAAGAGCGCAAATATTAAGCAGCGCGACTGGCTGCCCACTCTAGAGAACAGGCAAGAGAGGATACGGCGCCATCATGGCGGGAGACAGCAGCAAACGGCGCGTGCAGATCAAGGTCAAGCGCTTCCAGCCCGATCAGAACGCCGAGCCATACTGGCAGACGTTTTCGCTCGACGTGGAGGGAACTGACCGACTGCTCGACGCGCTCAACCAGATCAAGTGGACACAGGATGGCTCGCTGACCTATCGGCGCTCGTGCGCGCACGGCGTGTGCGGCTCCGATGCGATGCGTGTCAATGGCCGCAATCGGCTCGCGTGCAAGCTGCTGATGGCGGACCTCGGCGCGCGCATCTCGGTGGAGCCGATGCTCGGCTTCCCGGTCGTGCGCGACCTCGTCGTTGATATGGACCCCTTCTTCAACAAGTATGAGAAGGTCAAGCCCTATCTCATCAATGATGAGCCAGCGCCGCACACCGAGCGCCGTCAGTCGCCGGAGGAGCGCGCGCGCTACGACGAGACAACCAAGTGCATCCTCTGTGGCGCGTGTACCGGTTCGTGTCCGTCGGTGTGGGCCAATGCCGAGTGGGTCGGCCCAGCCTCCATCGTCAACGCGCACCGCTTTATCTTCGATAGCCGCGACCGTGGCGCTGCGGAGCGGCTCAACATCCTGAGTGATCGCAACGGCGTCTGGCGCTGCCGCACGATCTTCAACTGCTCGGAGGCCTGCCCGCGCGGCATCCACGTCACCGAGGCGATTGAAGAGGTCAAGCGCGCCATCATGTACGGCGGCGAGTAGGCTGGGCTGTCGCTGCCCCCTCCCCAACCCCTCCCCCGCTGCGGCGGGAGAGGGGCTTTCTGGCTCCCCGCGCCAACACCCAATTCCTGCTCGCTTTGAAGGGTGAGCGACGTCATGTACGTCGCTCACCCTTCGCGTTGTCTGCGCGCTGCCTGCGCCCATACGCAGGGCGAGCGATCTGCGAGCGATACTACTGAGAGCGTCCAGGCGTTGTACATTAC